>CALCEK010000256.1 GCA_937900125.1 uncultured Treponema sp.
CTATCCGTGCTGGTGGGGAACGATGCCACAGGCGATTTTCACCTTTTTGGAAAGTACGGATTTTAGCGGAAAAAAGTGGCTTTCTGCAAATGGATTGTAAACTCAGCCGCTCCCCAGTTAGCGTTGCAATGTTTTGTTAACTGAGGGGACGGTTTGTTAGAATACCGCTCGTTCCGTTGAGCCACTATCATATTATGAGCGATAGGGCTTCGCCCGCGCGTTGCCAAGCGTTACTAGGGTGTTGCCCCGCCGCAGTGTGTGACCTGCCACTGCGGTAGCGTTTTGCTTGGCAGCCTTTTACTGCTTGGTAACCTTTCCTTCAAATGCGCCAGATAGCGTTATGGTCTGCCAGTTGTCGGTGGTAACTGCGATTTCTTCCCCGTAGATGTTGTTTCCGAAGGTCATAGAAAGTGTGTTTCCGCTCCGAGTGTATGTTGAGCCCGCACTCTCTGAAATTGTTCCCACATCTGATTTTGTTGTGTAGGTTGAATCGGTTCCGTAACCCACGGAATACCATGTGTAGTCGCTTTTTATGTACACGATGAAGTAGCAAGTTGTGCCATTATCCACAAAAGTTCCCTTGTAAGTGCCAGAAATTGCCGCCGTGGAAGTAGAAGAGGAACTTGAACTTTCGGAAGATTCTGAGTTTCCGTTTGCGCAAGAGACAAATGAAAATGCCGCCATCATTAAAACTAAAGTCAACAAAATGTTTGTAATCTTTTTCATAAAACATCTCCTATAAAACACCGCATTTTGCGGATTTACTATTTAGCCGTAAAGGTGTAAGTTTTTGTGCTGTCTGATTGCGATGTGAGCGTAAGCGTTGTGGCTGTCCAAGTAACATCAAAGACTGCGTTTGTTGTAAAAACATCAGACGGCATAGTTGTAGTGCTGTAGAGCTCTACGCTCGTTATTGTCCATGTTCCTTTTTGCGCAGAATCGTCAGTTTTACAAGTTCCTTTTAATAATATTGAAAAACCACCAGTGCCATGTATTTCTGTGAATGCACCTACATGTTTTTCATCAACTTCATCGTTTGATGAATAAAAAGTTGCATCATATATTATGAAGCCAATGGGATAGGTTGTTGAACCCTCTGTGATTGTCCAGTCAGTATCGTAAGAGTTTGCAGGAGTTATCTTCACAGTATCCGACACGACCTCAATTTTTTTGACTGTAAAGCCAGTTCCCCAAATGGTAATTCCGCCTGTGCTGTTTACTCTTTCCGCATCCAATTTAGAAAGCGTGATTGCCGTGGTCTGTGTTCCAGTGTATGGTCGCACATATCTATTGCCCGCGTAGTCGCCAGTTTCCCATGCGCTGACTTCACCATTTGTTACGCTGCCACCAAAAGTAAAATGGTCTCCCCAGTAGAGACCGCTCATCTCAAAAACGCTCCAATCATCGTCCCATGAATCATTTTTTTCATGAGTGATGAGAATTTGGTCGCCTGTGCTTACGCCTGTAAAATAAGCGTAAATAAATCCCTCTGGCTCTGATTGCCAAGCACCGTTTTCATCGCTGTAAAATCTTGAGCTTCCTTCCCACACGGTAGTTCCGCTTGGAAAATCGGTAACAATCTCCACGCTGGAGTTTTCCGAAGAATCGTTTGCGCAGCCTACAAAAACGCTTGCCGCCAACAGTGCATAAAAAAATCTAAGTGCTTTTTTCATTTTGCCTCCTAAGAGCTAACAGGATATTTAATGCGAAAACCGAGCAAAGCAACGGTTTTCGCATTAATGGGATTTGTCAATCCCATTGGTCAGTGTACACTGACCCGAAATTTTCGCTCACATTGTGGGGCTTGGTGTTAGCGCACCCGCGCACTGTCCCCCTCCGTCATGTTGAGTGTAGCGAAACATCTACAACTCTTCTCACCGCAAACAAAAAGTCCGCCAGCCCCTCCGCGCTAGAACATTATTTGCACAAAATGGGGCTTTGTGTTAAAATGTAAAAATGGAACAATACAAAAAAGATTTTATTACTTTTATGTTGGACTGCGGGGTTTTGCGGTTTGGGAGTTTTACGTTAAAGAGCGGGCGCAAATCGCCTTTTTTTATGAATGCTGGGGCATACATTACAGGCTCACAACTTTTGCATTTGGGCGAATTTTATGCGCAGGCGATTCATCAGCATTTTGGCGATGATTTTGATGTGCTTTTTGGACCTGCTTACAAAGGAATCCCACTTTCAGTTGCAACCGTCATTGCTTACAGTCGATTGTACCAAAAAGAAATCCGCTACTGTGCAAATCGCAAAGAAGCTAAAGATCATGGTGCAGACAAAGGCGTTCTTTTGGGAAGCGAATTGCACGATGGCGAGCGCGTTGTAATAATTGAAGATGTTACAACTTCAGGAAAATCCATCGAAGAAACTTATCCCATTTTAATTGAACAGGCAAAAGTTAATGTCATCGGCGAAATTGTAAGTCTTGACCGAATGGAAAAAGCTCAAGATTCAGAAAAAAGCGCATTGCGTGTTATAACAGAAAAATACGGATTCCCCGCACGTGCAATTGTTTCAATGAAGGACGTAATCGACTTTCTTTCCGAAGAAAACGCTGAATCCCCAAAAAAATCGGCACAAATCCTCACGCCAGAAATAAAATCCGCCATTTTAGATTATTACACAACTTGGGGAAGCCATGAAGAATCAGGCTTTTAACCCCTACCTTCCTAGTTGGGAATACGTGCCTGACGGCGAGCCGCATCTTTTTGGCGAAAGAGTTTATGTTTATGGTTCACACGACCGTTTTAACGCCCCCATTTTTTGCACAGAAGATTACGTTTGCTGGTCTGCCCCAAAAGATGACCTAAGCGATTGGCGGTGCGAAGGCGTAATTTATCGCAAAACACAAGACCCAAAAAATCGTTTAGGATTGCATCTTCTTTTTGCGCCAGATGTTGCCCTTGGTGCTGACGGCAGATTTTACCTTTATTACGCATTTGATTTTATGGGAATAATTTCCGTTGCCGTTTGCGAAAGTCCCGCTGGGCATTTTGAGTTTTACGGATACGTTCACTATGCTGACGGAACGCTTTGGGGGCGCAAGCAAGGCGACCAGTTTCCGTTTGACCCCGCAATTCTTGCCGACACAAATGGGCGGGTGTGGCTGTATTCTGGATTTTACACGGAAGTTCCGCGCATTTTAACGGGGGGCAAAAAGTTACGGCACGATGGTGGCACGGTTGTAGAATTACAAAACGATATGCTTACAATAAAAACCGCACCTCAAGTAATTTTCCCAAAAAAAGGCGAAAATGCTTTTTTAAACCACGAGTTTTTTGAAGCCGCTTCAATTCGGCACTTTGGCTCAAAGTACATTTTCGTTTATTCGTCAAGACACAATCACGAACTTTGTTACGCCACAAGCGATTTTCCAAATAAAGATTTTGTTTTTGGTGGCACACTTGTTAGCCTTGGCGATATTTTTTTAAATGATTCTGATTCCGAACAAAACGCTGTAAATTATTTGGGAAACACTCACGGGGGAATCCTAAAAATTGCGGATGAGTATTACATTTTTTATCATCGTCAGACGAACCGCCATTCTTATTCGCGCCAGGCTTGTGCCGAACGCCTTACACCAAAATCAGAGGGCGGCTTTGCTCAAGCAGAAATTACAAGTTGCGGACTGAACGCGGGCTTTTTGCGTCCATCTGGAACTTATCCTTCTTACATAGCCTGCAATCTTTGGAGCAAAAACGGCACAGGCCGCTACGACTGCAAAGCTCCGCGCAAGGCTTTTCGCGCACATCCGTATTTTACGCAAAAGGGCAAACGGGGACGGCAATTCATAAAAAATATGCGCGATGGAGCAGTTGCGGGATTTAAATATTTTGATTTTAAAACGCAGTATTCGGGGCAAATAAAACTTGAACTAAGCGGCAAAGGCGAAGGAAAAATTCTTTTAAGCACAAAAAGTGATTTTAGCACAATAAACGCAGAAATCAGCGTAAAAATGTCAAAAAAGCCCCAAAACTTTACAAAAAATGTGCAAATCCCCAGCGGCAAACACCCCCTGTTTTTTAAATACCTTGGACGCGGTTTTGTAAACTTTTACACTTTCACACTATAGGGCGTGTTTTTGCGCCCCATTAGCGTTGCAATATTTTGCTAACTGATAATGGCGGTTTGTTAGGCATACCCCTCGCCACTGTTCAGCAGATTGCTTCGCCGTCATATTATGAGCGATAGGCGTTGCCAGCGAAATATCCGTAAACTATTTGCGTTATAGGCAAAAAATCCGCCATTTGTAAAGCAGTTATTTTTTCTTCAAAAATTGCACAGATTCTTCGGGTTTCACCCTCAGAATGACTCCGTTTTAGTTGCCTTGTCATTCGTTATGATTTTATATATTATGGAAAAAATAGGATAAAGAGCATAAAAAAGCCCGCCCCTTAACGTGACAACTTTCGGACGGGCTTTTATATAAAAAGCTTTACGGAGGTAAGTCGCTCTTTTGCAAGCGTCCCCGCTTGTTTAAATATACACCGATATTTTTCTTTCGTCAATCGTCTTGTTTTTGCATAGTGCTACTTCCTGCCCCGCCCCCAGTTAGCGTTGTAATATTTTGTTAACATACCCGCCCGCCCACGTTAGCGTCTGCGAATTGTGCTAACTGCTAATGGCGATTTGTCAGCATACCACACCCCGCCCCTCGATTTTCCGCATAAAAAAAAGATTCCTAGACTTTTAGGGGGTGCTTTGGTATAATAGGGGGTGTGGAACGTGGGAAAAAGATTTCGGTAGATGAAGATAAAATTCGAAAGGCAATTCAGGCTGGCATTCCGCTTACGGTAACAACATATACGCTTCCGCACGAAATGGAAGAGTATATGGCGGATGTATTGCATTCGTTTTTGCAAAACTTAAATCAAGGGCAAATGACGGACACTCTGTCTTATTGCCTAAAAGAGCTCACAAATAACGGCAAAAAAGCCAACACAAAGCGCATTTACTTTGAAGAAAAAAATCTTGACATTTTTAATCCTGCCGATTACGAGCAAGGAATGACAACTTTTAAGCGCGACACACTTTCTCACATTGACCATTATTTGGGGTTGCAAAAAAAACGCGGGCTTTTTGTAAAAATGACGCTCCAAGCGCGAAAAGACAAAATCATTTTGGAAGTTTCAAATCGCTCGGAATTGACCGTTTTTGAGTACAAAAGGATTCACGATAAACTTACACGTGCCTTGCAGTACAATTCTGTGGAAGAAGGAATTTTGCAGTTATTAGACGATTCTGAAGGTGCGGGATTGGGTTTAGTAATGATGGCACTTATGCTCCGCAAACAAGGCGTTTCTGAGGAAAATTTTTTGGTTGTGAGCGGCAGCGGAGAAACTCACTTCCGAATCCTTGTTCCATTTTTTGACGGACTTGACAAAGACATTGCTTTTCTTTCTAAAGAATTTGTCGCACTCGTGGAAGGGCTTCCAGAATTCCCCGAAAATGTTGCATTGCTCGGCAAAATGCTAGACAATCCCGAAAGCAAAATGAGCGATATTGCGCATCAAATTTCGCTTGACGTTTCGCTTACAAGTGAGCTTTTAAAATTGGTAAATTCAGCGGCGTTTTCTCTTGCAACTCCGTGCATGAACATTGGCGACGCGGTAAAATTTGCGGGCTTGCGCGGAATTAGAAATCTTTTGTATTCCATAGGTTCGTTGCAAACGCTATCGCAAAACGCAAATAACAAACGCGAACTGTGGAAACATTCTTACCAAACGGCATTTTACGCTTACAATTTGGCTAGAACGTATTGCCGTTCCGAACGCACTTCTATAGATGACAGTTTTGTTTGCGGACTTTTGCACGATATGGGAAAAATTGTTTTTGAAACCGCCCGCCCGCAACTTTTAGAAAAAATCAGCGACCTGTGCCACGAGCGAAATGCCACTCCGCTTTTTTTTGAGCGACTTGTTGCGGGAATGAATCACAGCGAAATTGGCGCACTTTTAGCGGATAAATGGAATTTTCCTCCGATGATTTCTACGGTGATTCGATTTCATCACAATCCATTTGACGCTCCAGCGGAAGCGCAAAAACTTACGGCGATCATTTATTTAGCCGATATGTTGACTCATCATTCAGAAGGAGATGTTTCTTTGCAACAATTTGACCCAAATGTACTTTCGCTATTTGATTTAAATTCTTTAGACGATTTACGAGATTTAAGCCACCGCCTAAAAGCTTTATACATCGAAGGACAAAAACGCGAAAAATCCTTCGCCAAATAACAAAAAATCGTCACCCATCATGTTATGAACAACAGGCTTTGCCAGTGAAACATCTGCGAATCTTTGTAGCACAAAAACTCAAATTTTCAAACTGTAAATATCGTAATAAAAAAATAGTTTTCCTAAAATGTATTTGTCGCAGGCGAGTTCGGAAAATGTTATAAGTTTGCCGTCTAAAATGTCTAAATCTTCACTCATTGGCGGGGCAGAAAGAATGTTTGTGTCGTCAGACAAAAATGTAAGAGGAAGCCCCAAATATTCTGTTTTTTGTGGCGCATCTTGTTTTTGGTAAATGTAAAAATGAGAAGGATTTAATGCCCAACTTGTAGAAAGCACAATTTTTCCATCAGGGAAAAACGCCATTCCTTGAACGTCATTCGGAATTGAATAAATTTCTACGGGAACGGGATTTTTTTCAAAATCTTTGCGAATATATTTTGTGGCTATAGCATAATGAGTTTGACCGTTTTGTTCAATTTTGTGTTCACAATCATATTTACCGCTATGATGAAATTCTCCCACGTACAAAAATTCGGTGTCGGCAAATACAAAAGAAGAATGATTGTTCACCAAAACAGGCGCACCAATTTCAACAAAATCATTTGCAAGTTCAGATTCGTCAAAAACGTAAACTCCCACGCCTTCATTCGCAAGATAAAATTTTCCTTCAATATATTGCAGTCCGCCCGTGTGTCCCAAAAAATCAGTTCCCTCACTTTTTAAATTGTGAAAAATGACCTGCTTTGTTTTTTGATTTATGGTATAAATTCGGCTAGGAGAATGATTTGCCATATATCCTGCGGTGACAAAAAGCCCTTCTTTGCTGTCAAAAGTGCAACCTTGCGGAACGAATTTTTTGTTCAACCCTGGATTTTTTGCCTCTTTTTTGTAAATTGCATAAAAATCATGGTAAACAAAACGCTCTCCAATGTTCAAAATTGCAAGAATCCCCGCGCAAATGCAAAACACCCAAACAACACATTTTACAAAAATCTTTAACCCTTTCTGCATTTTTATTTCCTAACCTTTTTTAGCGTATCACACTTTTGCAAATTGTCAAGAAATGGGTGTTGCCTCGTTCGCTTAGACTACGCTTAGGCAAACGAAGTGTGCATTTTGTTTAGTCAATTACCCAGCCCGCTTTAATCATTTCGTCAATGTTTGCAAACTCGGCGATTACCTCGTCGCTTGGAACAGGAAAATTATATTCCTTTTTTAGACCAACGATTTTTATGCCGCCGCTGTCGCGCTTACTCATCATGCCAAAGTTCCAGTCAAGGCTCTTCATCATTGTACCCGGATACGCCTCGCTTTTTGTGCGTTCTATAAGCTCATCGCTCCATGTTCCCATATTCACATTTCCTCTCTTAAAGTTTAGCAAGTTTTGTGAATGTTTGCTATTAATATAGGTGAATTTTGGGAAAAATTTTCTAAAAAATAGGGAAATTTTCGCTAAATTCTATAAATTTTCCCCATTTTAGCTAAATTTTCCTCAAATTCTTTACCTCGCACATATCCTGAAAGTCGTTTGTTGATTGCGACGGTTTCCATAAGACCTTTCTGAACGAGTCCTTCAAGGTCGGAGCGGATTGTCTTTATCGAAACGCCGAATCTTGTTTCAAGACCTTTGCTCGTGAACACTGCGGCGGGATTTTTATCACACATTTTCACAATCTGAATCTGCCGTTCGTTCAAGCCAGGAATTCTGTATTCTAGCAGTGCGGAACTTTCCTTTGATTTTCTATCGAGGTAAATTTTTAGTTCATCGAACGCTTTGTTTAGGACTTTCAGATTATATTGAATAAAATAACCCAAATCAAAATCATCGTGTTCGGTGTACAAGAATGCCTTCTCGTACTGGACTTTGCTCTTGTAAATCACGCGCGAAATCGAAAGATACTCGGCGAGCCAGTAGCCCTTTTTGAGCATATACCAGTAAAAAAGCGAGCGGGCGGTTCTGCCGTTTCCGTCAACGAATGGGTGAAGGTACGAAATCAAAAAGTGAATGATAATCGCCTTTATGATTGGGTGAATAAATTTTTTGCCTTCATGATTGACAAAATCGCAGAGTGTGGCGACTGCGCTAGGAATTTGAGCATAAGACGGTGGCTCGTGCGCAACTTCGCCAGTGATTCCGTTCACAACAAAAATATTGTCGTCCGTTCTGAATCTACCTTCGTCATTTTTGTCATCGAGCGTTTTTTCCGTAATCTGCCTATGAATTTCAAGGAGAAGTTCTGCCGAAAACTCATCGTCCTTGTGTTCGGAAAGATAACGAATCGTGTTGTAGTTGTTCAGAATCATCTGCTCGCTTTTGTCTTTTGGCTTTGCCTGTTTTCGGAGCATATCTTTTGCAACTTTTCGAGTGGTTGTTGCTCCTTCCATTTGGCTTGAAGCAATCGCTTCTTCCATAATCGAACTTAAAAGATAATAATGGCGATTTCTGTCAGAAAGAATGTCGGTCGAAGAAAGTGTTCCACCAAAATTCATGTCGAAATTGTGCAGAAGTTCCTGAGTCCGATTGGTTTCGGTGTAAAAAAGCGGAATATTCAGAAAAAAGACGAAGTTTCCGTTGATTTTGCGCGAGCGTTTTACAGCGTTCCAAAAATTTTCCGCGTCAATCCCTTTAGGATTGAAGTTATATATCATAAATCATTATATTGCAATAATTTACAATATCGCTATCTGTAAGGTCAAACAGTTGTACAAACAGATTTTCGGGGTGTACAATGCGTTACAGAAGTCCTTACATACTTTTCAAGAAGACTCTCAAATCCGGGCGCAAGGTCTGGTATTTTTATTATTATGATGAACGAAATATCCGCCATCAACATTCAACAGGCTGCAAAACTAAGGCAGAGGCTGAAATTGTATGCCTTGAATTATATCGCTCTGGCTCAATACCCGCATTGAACCCCATTTTACTTGCCTCATGTCCGTCTAGTTCAACTATACTGCAAACAGACAAAAACGAAAAGGACAAAGTTCCTCTCTTCCGTGATTTCTTAAAAACTTGGTTTGATTATGATAAATGCGAGTATATACAAAGCAGATTACAGTTCGGATATATTATCACAAGGACTTATGCCGAAAAACGACGAAGAGAAAATGATTTGTACCTTCTACCTTTCTGGGGAAACTATCGGCTTGATGAAGTTTCAGAGCCGCTTTGTGACAAATGGATTACCTATCTGAAAAAAAAGCGGAATCTAAGCAATGCCACTATAAACAGCATTCTCAAAGGATTCAAAGTTCTTCTAGCGTATGCCTTCAAAAAGGACATGACGAAAACTAACCTTGCGAAGAAAGTGAACATGCTTAAAAATAATTCCAAAACGCACGGAATCTTTACGAAGGATGAAGTCAAACGACTTTTTGATGAAAATAACATCGATTCCGTTTGGAATGGGAAAACTATGCATTACACCATTAACCTCCTGGCATCAAAAACGGGATTGCGAATCGGTGAAATCCTCGCACTTAGGAAAGAGAACCTTTTTCCCGACCATCTTCTTATAAATCATGGTTGGAATGATAAACTCGGACTGCAAGATACAAAAAATCACAAAAGCCGAATCGTACCTATTTCCAATGATATGCACAGGCGGCTTTGTGAAATTGCAGAAGCACAGGCAGAGGGGGAATATATTTTTTCTGCGACAAATGGAAAACGACCTCTCTACAGAAGCGATATTTCAGAAAGATTCAAACGCTCACTCGCGGCAATTGGAATTGATGAAGAAGAAAGAAATGATAGGTTTCTCAGTTTCCACAGTTGGCGGCACTACGCGAACAGCCGCCTCGTGAACAGCGGAATTCCTAAGTCCATCGTTCAGAGCATAATCGGTCATGTGAACGACGATGCGATGACCGAGCATTACACGCATGTTTCTTTGGATGAGGCTTTGCGGGTGCTTGATGTGCTGTAAAAATTACTGTCGCTTACAGCCCTTTCTGAATCAGCTCGATTACCTGCTGCTTGGTTTTCTCACGCTCA
>CALCEK010000257.1 GCA_937900125.1 uncultured Treponema sp.
GTATCAGAATTTCCGGGCGGTGGGAGCTGTGATTCGCGAGGAAAACGGAAAGCCAGACCTTATCGGCGGAATGCTCATAAATCAGGGACTTACCCAGACAGTTGACCCCGTTACAGTTCTTCCCAACAGACTAGCCTACCGCGAGCAACTTACAAAACTTATGCAGAACGGAAAGGACACTGTTTCCTTGCAGGTGGGAATCAGCAAGATGACAAAAATAAATCAGGCAAACGGCTATTCCTACGGAAACCGAATATTGCAGGAATCCGCTTGGCTCATTCAGGAAATCGTAAAGGAAAGGGCGCAAGTTTTCCGCACGGACGGCGCGACATTCACGCTTCTTTCTGATTCTCTTTCGCGCGAGGAGATGGCCGCCATTTACGATATGATTCGCTACCGAATGCAGCGCGGTATTCAGGTGAACGGAAGCAAGAGCATCCTTGCGGTGAACGGAGGGCTTGTTCTTACGCACGGCCCTGAGGTAAACGCCGATACGGTCTATTCCTACCTTGCCTACGCCTACGAGGAATCAAAGGAAACAATGCACGGCGAGCTGGTGGATTTTAACGGCAGCATGAACTACGAAGGCTCAAAACTTCTGAAAATGCTTGACACTATAAGGAACAATGTCCTTGACGAGTGCAAGGGCTTTACGGTTCTGTATGACCAGGTTATCTCTAGCGAGACAGAAAAGCGCACCGGGGCGGAGGCGGTCATAAGCTGGCAGAACGAGCAGTACGGCAGCGTTTCTGGCGAGGTCTTTATGCCCATGCTGGAGCGCGACTTTTTGTTTGAGGAGTTGAGTGATTTTATCCTCAGGAAAACTCTTCGCGACGGCGTGGAACTGAACAAAAAAGAGCCTGGGTTTTTGCTTTGCATAAACATTTACAGAATTCAGCTTGAGTCGGACTATTTTGTGGACAATCTCTTCCAGATTCTTTCCGAAACAGGATTTCCGAGCGAGCAACTTAGCCTGAAATTCACCTCCGACTGCCGCTATGTGGGAATTGACCGACTAGGCGGAATAATCGAAAAACTTCACAAGAAAAATATTCTCGCCGTAATCGACAGTTTTGGAAGCGGAAAGGACTCAATCCTCTTTTTAAAGAACGCTCCTGTGGATGCCGTAAGCATAGACACGGGCTTTACGACAGGCATAGAAACGAATCCAAAAGAGCGGGATGTTCTAAACCACCTGGCGCAAATGGCGGCAAACTATGTAAAGCACATAAATGTAAGCGGAATAGCGACAAAAGAAACCCGCGAAGCTCTAAAAGGACTGCCCGTCACGACCATGCAGGGAAGCTTTTTTGCAAAACCGCTGACCTTTGACGAGCTTTTAGAACGGCTCTGATTATAGCGGGGTAGGGCGGGGGATACTGTTATAAAAGGGGCGTTTTGTGTACAATATGGGCTATGAAAGATGCTGTCTTGCTTCCTGGATTGGGCTACACATTTGACCGTCCGCTCTTGTATTATAGTAAGAAACTACTCCTTTCCGCTGGATATGCGGTACATCAGATTAACTATGGGGAACTTCCACCATTTGACGCTAATGTTCCGCTTGTGCGGCGCACTGTTCTTGAAAAAGCCTATCAAGCTAGTAAAACACAGGTAGAAAGCCTTGACTTAGATAAGGCTGAAAGCGTGGTTTTTATAGGGAAGAGCATAGGCACTGTTTGCCTTAGCCGACTTGTTCAAAGCTATAGTCGTAGGGTAAAGTGCGTTCTCTTTACGCCATTACAGGAAGCCGTTGAAATGCTTGTTCAACCCTCGATTGTCTTTTGGGGTACCGAAGACCCGCTCATTCATAACCAAGCCCTTGAGGCTCTCTGCAATAGGGAGTGCCTCCAATCCTATAAAATACAAGGAGCTAATCATTCGCTAGAAACTGGCAATGTTGACTTTGATATAGAAACACTCCGCTTTGTAATTGCACACACACGGGAGTTTCTGTCGCTATGAAAGATGGGCGGTTAAGTGTGTTTATCTACGGCGCGGGGGCGGTGGCTTCTTGCCTTGCTGACATTTTTTGTAGGGCGGGACATTCGGTGTGTATGGCATCTGATAAGGAGCGCGCTAGGGAATTGTGCGAGTGCGGACTAATCGTTAAAAACCCCGAATCAGAGGCGATTCACGAATGGAATGTGGAGGTTCTTTTAGACCTTCCCGAACACCTGTTTTTTGACCTTATATTTATAGCATTGCCCCTAAATGAGCTACCTAAAAAGCTTCCCTTCTTGGCAAGGAATAAGAGTCGCAATCTGGTGTTTTGCTCAAACACCGCAGGCAATTTGGATAGTTTTTTAAGCTATATCGGTAAAGAGAGAGTCTTATTTTGCCTTCCCGCTTGCGGCGGATTTAAGGACGGACTAGAGATGAATTGCCTATGGGGAAGTGGCATTGAGCGGGTGCTACAGCCGACTGTTGTAGGCTCTGCAATAGGCTCTAAGCGGGCTAGTGCCTTGCAGTCAATCTTTTGCGGATTAGGCATACCTTGCGAACTTTCTGCCGATATTGACGGAACACTAAAGGCTCACGCACTTATAATTTCGGCTATTTCTGCTGCCCTAAATGCCTTTGATGGAGATATTTTTTCGCTATCTAACGATAAAGATGCAATGGACTTGTTAGTTTTATCTGTCCGAGAAGGGCTTTCTTCTTTGAGTTCTTGTGGGATTCAACTTCCCCTACATCTAAAGCGGTGGCTACATATCCCGCAAAGCATCATTCGCCATTCTTGGACAACGATATTTTCGCTTCCTGCTGCCGAAATCGCCCTTGCTCGCCCTATCTACACAAGAAAGACAGAAAACATAATATTGCGCAAACAACTTTCTTCCATATTAAAGGGGGCATCGGGTTCTTGCAATAGTTGGCTTTACTTAGAGCCGTCTTTGCAGCATTATCTAATGGGAAAAAGCTAATTTATATTGCCCTTGTCTTGCAACGGTTTATTTGCTATTATGCAAGCAATGAAAATATCAAATACAAAATATTGTGCGCGGAAAGTCGCACTTTATGCTTTAGGATTGCTTGCATTTTGCGGACTGTTTGCCTCTTGCTCAAAGGTACAATTTCTCAAAAAAGATACATATTCTAACGTAGACCCAATAGGCGAGGTAGAGCCTGATATTGTGGAAGTAAAGGTTGTGCGGTCGGCTTTAGTGCAGGGCGTTATGCTTTCGGGTTCTCTCTGGACTGAGCGCGATGATGGTCGAATGGTTTGGGTGCAAGAAATCCTTGCGGGAACGGCGGTCGGTGTTTATCAGGCAGATGGGGCGGCAGAAAAAAAATCAGCATATAGGACAAGTGATGGCGAGTTGCGGGAGTTTGTTCACGTGATTTACAATTCGCACGATTACTGGGTGCAAACACTTTTTTTAGCTGAGGACGCGATTCCAGGGGTCGCAACTGTGAACAACGCAATTTTATATGATGAAGCAAAAGATTCTGCGCGAACACAACGACGCTTGCCGCTTGGGGCAATGATTGCGGTTTTTTCTGATTCTAAAACAGACGCGGAAAGCGATTTTTGTAGAATTAGTTATTATGATTCTTACTACGGACTTTTGCCAGACCGCTACGTAAAAAAGAGCGAAGTTTCAACGCTAAGTGCAGACTCAAGTGCGCTTCAGATTTATGCAAAACTTATGGCGAGAACGGCTCAGGGAAACTTTCAAATTCGCAATCCCACTGTCCGCACGGAACTTGTTGAAAATCTTCAGGCATTAGAAGTTTCCGATTCCGTAAAAAAAATCACGGGGGCAATTAGATGAAAAAATTTACATTCCTGCTATTTTTTTGCCTAAGCGTTTTGGCATTTGCAGAAGATTCTTTTCAAAAAGGCTATATGTTACAGCAAGACGGTTCTGTTTGGACGGAAGATGCTCGCGGAATTATGCGGTGGAAAGAATCGGTAAAATCGGGAACAGCATTTGATGTTTACGTTACGGATTTGCGCGATTCCAAC
This sequence comes from uncultured Treponema sp., assembly GCA_937900125.1. Lineage (GTDB taxonomy): Bacteria > Spirochaetota > Spirochaetia > Treponematales > Treponemataceae > Treponema_D. The sequence continues at coordinate 3,974 of CALCEK010000257.1, forward strand.
GGAAATTTGATTGAAGAGGTGAAGGTTGCAAATCGTTTAGACGGCGCAAATAATCCGATTAAAAATGAATTTGTGCGCATTCGTTACAAGGGCGAAGACGCTTACGTTATCAAAAATCGCATAGCAAAAGATTGCGAGTTGGGAATAATACAAAGAACTTGCGCCGTTTATCTTTCTCTTAATTTGTCTGATGTGCGGCTTTCGCCAATTGAAGCGGGAAAAATTGTCGCTACGGGAAACACGTATCCTGTTGAGGGCGGTTTTAATTTTACGGAAATTACTTTTTTTGACGAAGTTAATTTTATTATGATTTCGGGCTATGTAAAAGAGCAAAATATTGGGCAGCCATAAAATTGCGGGGAAAACCAAAATTGCAATTTTTTAGAGCTTTCCGTTTTTTAGGGGGATTCGATGTTTATTTCTGATTCTGTAAAGTACGTTGGTGTGGACGACCACGAAATTGATTTGTTTGAAGGTCAATTTGAAGTCCCAAATGGAATGGCATACAATTCGTATGTGATTTTTGATGACAAAATTTGTGTTATGGATAGCGTTGACGCTCATTTTGGCGATGAATGGCTTTTGAATTTGAAGAACACACTTGAATCAAAAAGCCCTGATTTTTTGGTTGTACAGCACATGGAAATGGACCATAGTGCAAACATCAAAAAATTCATGGAAGCTTATCCGCAAACAAAAATTGTTGCCTCAAAAATGGCGTTTACAATTATGAAGAGTATGTTTGGAACGGATTTTTCCGACCGTAACATTGTTGTGGGCGAAGGCAGTATTTTGGAACTCGGAAAAAATGCGGGCGACCATAGTTTACAATTTGTTACCGCGCCAAATGTTCACTGGCCAGAAGTAATTATGACCTATGACAAAAAAGAAAAAATCCTTTTTGCCGCAGACGCATTCGGAAAATTCGGAGCGAATGATTACGATGACCCAGAAGGTTGGGCGTGTGAAGCAAGACGCTACTATTTTGGAATCGTTGGAAAATTTGGCGCAAACGTTCAGGCGGTTTTAAAAAAGCTTTCTGGCTTGGAAATAAAAACAATTTGCTCTTTGCACGGACCTGTTTTAACTGAAAATATTTCTTACTATATAAACACTTACAACACTTGGTCAAGTTACGGTGTAGAAAGTGAAGGCGTTACAATCGCGTACACTTCTGTTTATGGCGACACAAAAATTGCTGCCGAAAAACTTGCCGAATTGTTACGCAAAAAAGGTTGTCCAAAAGTTGCAATTTCTGACCTTGCGCGGAGCGACACTTACGAATGTATAGAAGACGCTTTCCGCTACGGAAAATTGGTTCTTGCCACAACAACTTATTGTGCAGGAGTTTTCCCAACAATGCGCGAATTTATTGAACATCTTGTTGAGCGGAATTATCAGAATCGTTTTATTGCATTTATTGAAAATGGCAGTTGGTATCCGTTAGCGGCAAAAGGTATGGCTTCACTTTTTGCAAATTGCAAAAATCTAACATTTGCCAAAACGCAAGTAACAATAAAAGTTTCTGTAACGGACGAAACCATAGCGCAACTAGAAAAACTTGCGGATGAAATTGTAAGTTTATGATAAAAAGAAACGGCTACGCAGATTTACCCTTGCATTCGGGAACAGTTCCCCGATGGTTAAGCGACAGAATGAGGGATTTGGGAACAGAAATTGTTGAAACGCTCATTTTGGAATTTGGCAGAAGGGAAGTTTTGCGCCGTTTAAGCGACCCGTTGTGGTTTCAGAGTTTTGGCGCGGTTTTGGGAATGGATTGGCATTCTTCTGGAATTACAACGAGCGTTATGTACGCGCTAAAACGTGGCTTAAATGTGTGTGCAAAAGAGTTGGGAATTGTAATTTGTGGGGGACGCGGAAAATATTCTCGGCGTACTCCCGAAGAATTACTTTTTTTGGCGGGCCACACGGGGCTTGACGGGGATTCTCTTGTGCGCTCAAGCAAATTGGCGGCTAAAGTTGATAACACGGCTGTTCAAGATGGATTTCAGTTGTATCAGCACAATTTTATTCTTTCTAAAGAAGGCGATTGGGCGATTGTTCAGCAGGGAATGAATCAAAGTTTGCGCACTGCCCGAAGATACCATTGGTGTTCTGAAAGCCTTTCTTCCTTTGTGGAAAAACCGCACACTGGAATTACTGGCGAAAATCAAGGAGCGATTTTAAATTTAACAGATGAAAATGCGCGTTCTACAAGAAATTCGATTCTTAGCTTGAGCCATGAAAATCCAACTCGCATTTTAAAAGAAATCGATTTAATGGCAAAAAATTCTGTTCAACTTGATTTGTTTGAAAGCGGACAAAATATTCAAAATGCAAAAGATTCCGTCATAATTGAAAATTCACGAAATTGCATTATGCCTTCTCATCACGAAGTTCGAGCCGAAGATGTTGACACAAAACGTTTAGGCGCGGTTTTAGCGACAGCCTACGATTCTTCTCCAAAAGATTTTGAAACTCTTTTGCTCACACCAGGTCTTGGCGCAAGAACGCTTCAGTCGCTTACGCTTGTGAGCGAGGTGATTTACGGAACACCATCGCGTTTTTCTGACCCTGCGCGATTTTCTTTTGCTCACGGCGGAAAGGACGGGCATCCGTTTCCTGTGCCAACAAAAGTTTATGACCAAACAATTCGTGTTTTAGGTCAAACAATCGAAAAATCAAAATTGGGCTACAAAGATAAATCGGAATGTCTTAAGCGATTGCACACCACTGCTTTACAAATTGAAAAGCACTGTTCGCCCCAAGCCGACTTTGACGCAACGCTCGCTTATGAAAAAGCCCATTCACACGAATGGGGCGGAAGAACATGTATGGGAAAAGTCTAAGCGGACAAAGAGCGTCATCGTGAGCGACAAAGCCCCCGTCATGTGGGAGCGGACATTACCCGCGAAACATCTCTTTTGCAAAAGAAACACGGATTCTTCGGAACTATGTTCCTCAGAGATCGGAAGAGCGTCGTGTAGGGA
>CALCEK010000258.1 GCA_937900125.1 uncultured Treponema sp.
TCTTTTGCGCTGGTATTCCAAGCGTTGATACTTCCGGAATTGTAAACATTCGACATTTTCAAATAATTTTCAACGTCGCCGACAATCCCGCCGACATATTCATTTCCGGCATAAGAAATTTTACCGGTGTTGTAAATCGTCAAAGCATTGGCATTGTCGGAGGTACCGCCCAAAATCATCGCGTAATAACTCAAAGCCATGATTCCGCCGGCAGAATTTGCTCCGGAATTTGTGCCGGTCAAATCTCCGGTATTGTAAACGGTTCCCGTCAAGGTCAATTCACCGAGCGAACGACCGATAAGCCCGGCAAGATAACCGGTGCCGTTATATTTTATGTTGCCCGTATTGTAAACATTTGTAAAAGTTCCGTCCGCCCAAACATAACCGACAATTCCGGCGGCTCCGTAATTTGTCCGATTTACGGTCGTAACCACACCCGAAGCATCAATATCTGCCTCATTGTAAACATCCGTCAAAAAAATTTTTACAATATCTTTTTTTGGAATATTAAGTTTTACTTCATATTCAGAATTGTGTGTTAGGATTTTTGAAATGGAGGCGAAAACATTTGCATTTTTCATTTTTAACAATTCTGAAAGCATTAAAGAAAACGCTTGGCGATTTATTTCAATCGAATCATTTTGTTTTAAAATAAAGTCAAACACCTCGTTCCATTCTTGGACAAAAAATAAAGATGTTGCAAGCGAACAAAAATCAACTATAAAATCTTGAACATATTGTTTGGGAATTTCTACAAATTTTGGTTTTACAGAAAAATCATTTTCCTTTATTGCAGAAGAAAATCTTTTTAAAGCCGCATAATAATCGAGCAAACAAAATTGTTTTAAAATTAAAACAGAAGTGTACAAATCGTTTATCCGAGAAACTTCTTCAAGGGAAAATGTATCTTTTAAAATAGCAAATTTTTCTTTTCCGTCTTCAGCCAATGTGGCAAGCGGCATTTTTTCTGCAAAACTTCGTATGGAATCCGAAGAAAAATATTCAATTAACTCTAACTGCTCCTCGCTTAAGTTTGCATTTAATATTTTTTTTGCAAAAACGTCATCTCGGGTGTCTTCAAGAAAAAATTCCCTAAGCGGATAAATTGTTTTGTACACATTCCAAATAAAATGCGCAAAACTTGCGGACACAGTACCCTTTGTTAAATTGCAAAATTTATACTTATTTTTGTATAGTTCTTTGTTAAGGCGAGCTAATTCTCTTCGTTCACTATCAGAAGAATCAAGTCCAAAAAGGAATTCTATTGCAAGTTGCCAAAAAGGTACGGCTTCTGATTTTCGCTTTGAAACTGGAACTTGTGGATTATCTTTCATTTTTCTAGTATGAACTACTTTTTTATCTAAGTCAAGAACGGCTATTTTTGCGGATTAGTGTGAATGTGAGTTATCGCTCCCGCAAGTGCGTCAGCGGCATGGTCAGGTTTCGGCTCGGTTTTTAGATTCAATAGGATTTTAACATAAAGCTCCACAGTTTTTTTGTCCGCAGAAGAAGAACCTGTAACGCTTGTTTTAATTTGATTTGGAGTGTAAAACGAAAGCGGAATTCCCATCTCCGCAAGGCACAATGTTAAAACACCCTTTGCCTCTGCAACCGCAAGCGCACTTGACGCATTCCGAGAAAAATAAAGCGTTTCCATTTCTGCTTCATTCGGCTGAAACTCGTCTAAAATGGCATAAAAACGCCTATAAATAGAAAGCAAGCGCAAACTATGGTCGTCAGAACTTGTTGTTTCTATTACACCATAACTTACTAACGACAATTTTCCATTTTCACTGTCAATAATTCCAAACCCCGTATGTGCTAAACCTGGGTCAATTCCGATAATTCTTTTTTTCATAAAAAAACACTCCGCAAAAAACGAAGCGTCTTAGAATTTGCTTAGTATGCCGAAAAATATTCTCCGCCCACCTTAAACACAAGCAGTCGAAATGAACGGACTAATAACTCGCGCATTTCGACTAGCAATGCCTGTCGTTCAAATGTGCAAAAAACAGCACACTTTTTATACCCTCCTAAGATTTTTTTACACTACACTGTCTGGGTCAAAATCTTCTGGGAATTCAACTGTTGTGTAAACATTTTGAACGTCTTCATCTTCTTCAAGTTTGTTGATAAGTTTCTGAACTTTTTTGGCAGTTTCTGCGTCAACTGCGGTGTAAGCCTGTGGAACCATAGAAATCTCAGCCGAAAGAGATTCATATTCTTTTCCCTGAAGAACTTCAAGAACTTTGTCAAATGCAGATGGGTCTGTTGAAACTGTAATAACTCCATCTTCATTTACAATGTCATCAGCTCCTGCGTCAAGGGCAACTTCCATAATTTCATCTTCGCTTACTTTTTCCGCATCGTATTCAATAATTCCTTTGCGGTCAAACATTCTGCTTACAGAACCTGTTGTTCCTAAATTTCCGCCATTTTTTGAAAAATAATTGCGAACATTTGCTGCAGCACGATTTTTGTTATCGGTTAAAACTTCAACAAGAACGGCAACTCCGCCTGGTGCATATCCTTCGTAAACAAGTTCTTCGTAACTTGCAGCACCAGTTTCGCCCGTTCCCTTTTTGATTGCGCGTTCAATGTTATCTTTTGGCATAGAAGCCGCACGTGCTTTAAGAATTGCTGTACGCAAACGAGGGTTAGAAGCTGGGTCGCCACCGCCCATTTTTGCTGCGATTGAAATTTCTTTTATGAATTTTGTGAACATTTGTCCACGTTTTGCATCGGCAATACCCTTTGCGTGTTTAATGGTTGACCATTTACTATGTCCTGACATTAGGAACTCCTCTAAAAAATCGAATTACAATCTAAGATAACACAAAAAAGCGTTATGTGTCAATTCCCCCACTCAAGATGCAACAGAAGGCTTTAGTTACCAAAAAGACCTTTTAAGGCATTTGTTGCCTTTTTTGTTAGGTCGGAAGCAGCATTTGCGGCATCTTGATTTCCGCCTGTCGCTTGTTTTACAGCGTCGCTTACGGTATTTACAACTTGCGTTTCTACTTGATTTACGGCCTGTTCTGCCGCGCTAGAAATGTAGTTTTCAAGCTCAGAGCGTTTTTTATCAAGAATTTTTTGTAAATCAGAAAGGCGCATATCTTGCACATTGATTTCTTCTTCAATTCCAAGAAATTCGCGCGTTTTTACCATAACTTCGTTTGTTGAAGAATTTAAAAGAGCGTTTATTTGTTCAAGAGCCGCCTCTTTTGCATCGTTTCCAATGCTCAATATAACAGCACGAAGCGCGGTAACAAATTGGTCTGCAAAATTCCCGTCCAAATTCAGAAAAACACCGCTATTTGTTTGATATCCAACTTTGTATCCCATTTTTAAGTTAGAAACCGAAGCTAAAGCCACGTTGTAATATTTAGAAATTATTTCATTTTCAAATCCGTCAGATGAAAGTGTTAAAGGATTTATAGAAAGATTTCCTCCCGCAGTAAAACCAGAACTTCCCGCAGTTCCGCTTAAAGAAATGGTCGTAACACCTTTTACAGAAGGAACTCCGCTTTTTACAGCGATTTTACCTCCGTCAATGCTTGTTTGAAAACCGCTACCTGTGTAATCCGCAGAAATAAGCGGTGCAGTGCTTTTTGACCGCGCATCTACAACCAAAGAAGCATTGTGGTCAACTCCACTGTAAGAAAAAAAGCCCGAAATATTCATCGGTTTGTTACGAACATCTTGGTCATTTGTAATTTCCGAAATTTCCGCCTTAAAATTTTCGCCGGAAGCAAGAACGTGTTCAATCAAAAATGCAGGATTTTGTTTTGTGTACCAAAAAGTAGTTCCTGCCAAACGCTCACGAGTTTGTTTTTTTTCTTTTTTTGACTTTTCCTTTTTGGGTTTTTCAGAAGAACCAGCATTTTCTTTTAGTTGAACAGCGTATCCAATTCCTTGTTGTACATAGGGATAATATTTTCCGAGCATATCATAGCCCACTGTGTCAAGAGCGGTTTCAAAAAGTTTATCCGCATTTTTTACAGTGTCTACCATATTATGCACTGTTTTTGTAGCAAAATTTATGTCGCTTTCGGCAGCATCTTTAATTTCAAGGGCGATTTTTTGAACTCCCACCGCATCCTGATGAACCTCATCAACGACATCTTCCATTGTGTCCTTTAATTCAATTCCCAGCTGAATTGTGTTATTGATTTTTTCAAGCTCCGCTTTTAGCGTTTTTAAGTCTTCTGGACTTTTTACATTAAATGCGTTTACGTTAAAATTTTGAAACTCCTGCACACTTGTTGCAAAAGTGTTTACGGTTTGTTCAAGTTCTGCAGGTTTTTGCTGATATTTTGTAATTAAAGCTTCAGCCTTTTTTTGCGCCTCAAGAGCGGCATCTGGCGTGTGTATTTGTGACAATAAATTTTCCACAATTGATTCTGGGTCTGTGCCACCAAGAATGTCCGCCGCCATTTTTTCAAGGTCAGAAAGTGCCGTCTGAGATTTTGACTTTAAACTTTTTACAAATTCACTTTCTTCGCTTTCTGATTTTTCCTTTTTCTTTTTTTCTGGAAGTGCGCAACTTGTTGTTCGTTTTGTGTTAAACGCCATTCCAGAAACTTCAAGATTTTCCGCATCAAATTTGCCACGAAGAGCTTGAACCAAATTAAAATCAAGGTCAATCGTCTGAATTTCAAAAAGATTTCGCATTACAGAATTTTTGTTTCCAACAGCAAGCCCTTTTACCGTAAGCGACGCACCGAAAATCTTAAAATCAACTGAAGAAATTTCAGTTTTCGCGCCAAAAGCCGCTTCTCCACCTGCAATAAGAGCCTTTTTTACAAGCGGATTTTTAAAAGTCGTTACAACAAAAACAAGTGCAAAAATCGCCACAACAACGGCAATCAGCGGAACTAATTTTACCCTACCTTTTTGAGATTTTATCTCTTTTGCAAGCATTTTGTACCGCGCAAGTTCCTTTTTTGTAAAAACCAAATCTTGCGGAACTGCAAAAAAATCGGGCTTTTTTGGATTTGCCCCTTTTACAAACAATTTTTCAATAAGGGCTTTGTCTTCTGCAATGTAGATTTTTTTTAAAAGCTTTTTGTTAAATTTTTTTTCGGAATAGGATTTTTTTAAGATTCCAGGCAATTTTTTTGCGGGAAAAGTGCGTACTTCTTTGCCCGTAGTTGTAGAAACTTCTTTGTTCTTTATTTCTTGCAATGATTTTTCGTCTTTTGAGTTTTTCTCTTTTTTTGCCATAGTTAGTTTCCTTGTGCCATAGAAATTAATTTTTGAATCAGAGGAATTTGACGCATTATATTTGCGAGTTTTGATTTTCTGATTCCGTCCGCAAGATATTTTCTCCACAAAAATACCAAAAGTCGTGCTATAGCGTAAAACGGAATGTAAGCACAAAGCGAACAAATAAGGCTTCCCATAACAACCGTGTTGTTAAATTTTGTAAAAGCGACAAACGGAATATTCAACAATTTTATGTAGGTCGGAATAAGGGATTCCTGTGTTAACACCCAGTATCCAACGCTATCAAAATATGGGTCAAGCAAAGGCGTTAAAAGTGCCGCAACAAGGAGCGTAAGAGTAAGCGTTGCCCTCTGAATCCGCAAGAAAAAAATCAAAACAAATAAAATGTACCATAAAAGATTTGTTTTCGGCATAAATCCTAGCAACATTCCGCAAGCAAAGGCATGAGCAATTTCGCCAGGTGCCCTATTTGAACTAAGAGCCGAAAGTAATTTAGAAAGTGCTTGTAACATAAAAACATTATATCACTATCTTGACTTTTATTCTAGGAAAATTTGTCATTTATAGGAAATGCGTTTTTGCGTGTACAAATTATCGCAATACTTGCACAAGATTGTTTTATTTGATAAAATTCAATTCTATCTTTTGGACTTGTTTAGAAACTTTAGGTTTCAAATGAGTCATCATTTTATAAGGAAGGAAATTATGGGAATCCGCGGTGAACTTTATACAACACAAATAAATCTTGACAATCGTTCCTATTTTTTTAATGTCAAAGAAAACCGCGAGGGCGATGTGTTTTTACAGATTGTAGAAAGTAAAATAAAAGGCGGTGTTGATGACAGGCGCGCAATAATTGTTTTTGCCGATGATATGCAGCGTTTTTTAGGCGGGTTGAATTCCTCCCTTGAATATATTGAAAAAGACCATCAAGAACGGGCAAAAGCAAAAGCAGAAAAAAAAGCCACTCCTCGTTCTGATTCTGGCGAAAACAAAAATGCAAAAAAAGTTTACAGACGAAAGGGAGAAAGTCGCCTAGTTGCCGACCGCAGAGAAAAGCGCGATGACGGAATTAAGCGTACAGGAAAAGTTATTCACGTAACATCAAAACGCCCAGAGTCTACAAACGATTCTGAATACTAGCGGTAAGAAAAACTAAGGCGTTGTATTGGGGACGGTCCTAATTTTTTGCATATTTCTTTGTGGGCTTTTGTGGGATACCCCTTGTGTTTTGCGTATCCGTATTCAGGATAAAGAGAATCGTATTCTAACATTTTGTGGTCGCGACTGACTTTTGCAATAATGCTTGCTGCCATGACTGCGCTATATTTAGCGTCTGCTTTTACAACTGCCTTTGATTCGCATTTTATTTCGGGAACATATAAACCATCTGCAATAGCCAAAAAATCTGTTTGTTCAGCGTTTTCTAATCCGTGGATTTTTGCCCAATCGGGAAACTTTTCTAGCATTTTTTCATAAGCGTTTTTCATTGCAAGTAAACTTGCCTGCAAAATGTTAATTTTGTCGATTGTTTTGTGGTCAACAAATGCTTGTCCCCA
>CALCEK010000259.1 GCA_937900125.1 uncultured Treponema sp.
CTGAGTCTACATTGATTTTGCAAACGGCACTTTTTGCGGCTTTTCTAAGCTGGTATTCTGGAATTCCAACAGAATTTGGAATTTTTCCGCCGTATTTTTCGATTTCTTTTACATATTCAACAGGAACGCTTGAAGCTCCATGCAAAACAATTGGGAAGCCAGGAAGCTGTTTTTCTACACCTGCAAGAACATCAAATGCAAGTGGCGGAGGAATCAAAACTCCGTCAACTAATTTGCACTGTTCTGGTGTAAATTTGCATCGACCATGAGATGTTCCAATTGAAATTGCAAGAGAATCGCAACCAGTTTTGCTTGTAAAATCAACAACTTCTTCTGGTTTGGTGTATTTTGATTCTTCTGCCGCAACGTCGTCTTCAACTCCACCTAAAACACCAAGCTCGGCTTCTACTGTTACATAGTCTTTTTGGCTATGAGCATAATCGACAACCTGCTTTGTAAGAGCAACATTTTCATCGTAGGGGAGTGCAGAACCGTCAATCATAACACTTGAAAAACCATTGTCAATACAATCCTTTGCAACTTCAAAGTTTGGACCGTGGTCAAGGTGAAGAACAATCGGAATATCAGCTCCAAGCTCATGTGCATATTCTACAGCACCACGTGCCATATTGCGCAAAATGAATTTGTCAGCGTAATTTCTAGCTCCCTTTGAAACTTGTAAAATTACAGGTGATTTTGTTTCAACGCAAGCTTGAATAATTGCCTGCATTTGTTCCATGTTGTTAAAATTATACGCGGGAATGGCATAACCGCCCTTCATAGCTTTTGCGAACATATCTTTTGTGTTCACAAGTCCAAGTTCTTTGTAACTTAGCATACAATGCTCCTATAACAAAATTTGTCCATGTTTATCACGTAGACTTCACTTTATAGAATAAGGCATTTATCGCGAAAATGCAAGGTAAAAAAAATGAGGGTTGATTTTTTAGCGTTGATATATTAGCATTTTAAAGGTGGCTTAAAACAGTTTGTTTAAAGTCATCTTAAATTACACTTGATTTTTTTAGGAGTGATTTTTTTATGATGAAATTAGTTTTGGTTCGGCATGGCGAAAGTGAATGGAATAAACTCAATTTGTTTACTGGTTGGACAGATGTTGATTTGAGTGAAAAAGGTCATGAGGAAGCAAAAGCTGCGGGGAAGCTTTTAAAAGCAGAAGGTTACGATTTTGACATTGCATATACTTCCTATTTAAAGCGTGCAATTCATACTTTAAATCATATTTTGGACGAAATGGATAGAGTGTGGATTCCTGTAGAAAAAACATGGAAATTAAATGAGCGACATTATGGCGACTTGCAGGGTAAAAACAAGAGCGAAGCGGCTGCAAAATTTGGCGATGACCAGGTAAAAATTTGGCGTAGGTCTTTTGATGTAAAACCGCCCGCACTTTCTGATGACGATGAACGCTCTGCAAAAAAACTTGAAATGTACCGCGATGTTGATGATTTCTTCCTTCCACAAAACGAAAGTCTTGAAACAACAATCGAGCGTGTAGTTCCATTCTTCCTTGAAACAATAAAACCTGCAATGAAAGAAGGAAAACGCATCATTATTGCCGCTCACGGAAATAGTTTGCGCGCTCTTGTAAAATATCTTGACAATTTAACAAGCGATGAAATCCTAGAAGTAAATATTCCAACTGGAACACCACTTGTATACGAATTTGACGACGACTTTAAAGTTCTCCGCCATTTCTACTTAGGCGACCAAGAAGCTCTTAAAGCAAAAATGGAAGCCGTTGCAAATCAAGGAAAAGCAAAATAATCTGATTGCATAAAGAAACCTCTAAAAATTTCAATTTTTAGAGGTATACTCGATTAACTTGAAAAAATAATTTTGCCATGTCATTCTGAACACCGCAAGGTGTGAAGAATCTAGTGTTTATTTTACAGAGAAACTAGATTTTTCGTGGTGGGCGAAGCCCTATTTCCACTCAAAATGACAGATTTTCAGAAATTTGGCATTCAAGTCAGATGTTACTAGATAGGCTCTTACTTGTTAGCGGTAGCGAAGGACGCTTTCAAACGAAGTCCCTTCTTCTGTTTTGCCAAGTATTGTAATTTGTTTTAAGCTTGGTTCAATGTTTGCAAAAATATCTAATTTTTGACCGAGCATTGCTTCCTTAGAATAATTTAATCTTAAATCAGTAAAATCCTTATTTTGAAAATCCTCAGGCAAACTGTCAATTATAAAAGAGGCATAGCGCGAATTGTTTGTGTGTCCATTTGCGTCAATGTCGGAAAACTGAATTGTTCTTGAAGCTAAATGCGTAAGTTCTTGTGGAATAGAGATTTTCCCTAGTTTTTCGCCAGGATATTCTCTTTGAATTGAGCTAGGATTTCTTAGCGTAAAATTTTTTGTCGGAATGATTTTTCGCAATTCTGGATTAACAAGAAGCCATGCAGAAAGTCCCAAAACAAGAACTTCATTTTTGTTATCGACACAAGTGATTTTGTAACCGCGCTTTAATTGCAAAGCTTCTGCCTTTTCTTCCCAAGTGCTTATGCAAATTTTCTCATTTTCGCGCGGCATTCTAAAAATCTTAAAAGAAACCCTAGAAACCAAAATGGCAAATCCCTTTTCCAAAAGAAATTCCCTAGAAAGTCCGCAGTCGCGATATTCTTCAACGGCAATATCTGAAGTTAACCTTAAAAGTTCGTTTATGCTGAGTGTTCTATTTTTTGTACATTGACTAAAATACACTTGACTTTGCTGATTAAAAGTGATTCCATCTTCTTCTCGATTTGAATACAGATTCATTTTTCCTCCAAAAATATCTTCATTCTTCATTATAGAAGAAAATTGCAAATGCTTACAAGTTGAAAATCAGACTAAAAATTGTTAAAATAGTTTGCTTTGAGTTTTAAAAGTTCAAAAGGAGATAAAATGTTCAACAAAAAAGATGTCGCGCGAAATTCGTTTATGCTGACAGGAAAATTCAGCAGACAGGGCTATGATTGGTGGTGGCATAGTTTTACTGCAATCAAGGATAGCACTCAAGAAGAAGTTCCTTTTTTTGTTGAATATTTTTTGTGCAATCCTGCGCTTGGAAAAAACGAGCCGATTTTTGGACAAAAGCCCCTTGAATCTGGCGGACACGAAAAGCCTTCGTATCTTATGGTAAAAGCGGGGTGTTGGGGAAAAAATAAAAAACAGCTTCATAGATTTTTTCCGCTCGGAGGCAATCAAGTCAAAATACAAAAAAAGCCCTATTCAATTACTGCGGACGATTGTTTTGCAAATGACGAAACTTTGCGCGGTTCAATTTGCGTTTCCCAAGAAGATGCAGAGCTTCATCATGAATATATGAGCGATTCTGGGCAAATTGAATGGAATTTGCACTTAGACAAAAAAATCGCGTTTAATGTAGGCTATGGGGCAAGCGCATTTTTTAGAGCGATTAAGGCATTTGAAATGTATTGGCACGCCGAGGGAATGAAAACGCTTGTTTCTGGACAAATAATTCTTGACGGCGAGTCTTATTCTGTAAAACCAGAGTTCAGTTATGGCTATTCTGACAAAAATTGGGGGTGCAATTTTACAAGTCCATGGGTGTGGCTTAGTTCGTGTTGCCTAAAAAGTAAAATTTCAGGGAGAAAACTTGAAAATTCGGTTTTTGATATTGGCGGTGGCAGACCAAAAGTGTTTGGAATCGCCTTAAACAAAAAATTGCTTGGCGCGTTTTGGTATGAAGGCGAGGAATACGAATTTAATTTTTCAAAGTTTTGGACTGGCAGTAGGACAAAATTTTCAAGTGAAGAAACAGAAACTGAAATCCTCTGGCATGTTGAACAGCAAACACATAAGGCTATTTTAAAAACGGAAATTCATTGCAAAAAAGAAGATATGCTTTGGGTTCAATACGAAGACCCACTTGGAAATAAAAGATTTTCTCGGCTTTGGAACGGCGGAAATGGCTCTGGTACAATTTGGCTATACAAAAAACAAGGTAAAGATTCTGTTTTAGTAGACGAAATTGAAGTAACTCACGCAGGTTGCGAATATGGCGAGTTTAGCGAATAAAAACTGTGTGTGGTACAAAAAATTTGTTAGTAAGTGTTGCCCTCGAAACACCTCTAAATAGTTTTCCCTAACTGTGCTTTTGGGGGAATTGACAATGAATCTATTATCATTTATTCTAGTCGATATGGAAAAAATCCGCTTACAGCGGCTGTTTCGTTTTGTCTTGACGCTCTTCTTTGTTTTTGTTGAAATATCCTTAAATTCTTGTACGGAAAAAAGAGCCGTTTCGGTTTTAAAAGATGATACTGTTTTTACTTTACAATATGGCAATTTTGAAGACGAACTTAATGTTTTTGATTTTAGCGATATAGGGAGTATTCGTACTTCGATTGCAATGCGTGATGGATTTTTTTACATTGCGAATGGCGAATCAAAAAAAATAATGGAGCTAAATAGTTATGGCGACCTTTTAAAATTGTATTATAATGAAGAAAATAATCTGGTTCCTTCATTTGCTAACAATAGTTCTGCTACAGACAATACTCGCAAAGCAATTTCTTATCCGTTTAACGAAATTACCTCTTTGGCTTTAGATAGCAAAAAATGCCTTTATGTTGTTGACAGGTTGCCACTTGAGCGACAAGAACAAGATACGGAAAAACGTCTTGTTTTAGGGCAAATAGTTTTACGCTTTGATGACGATGGAAATTTTATTGATTATTTAGGTCAGCAAGGCCCAGGTGGTACTCCATTTCCTTATATAAAAAAGATTTATGTTACAAATGAAAATGAGCTTGTTGTTATTTGTACAACAACAACTGGTTCAGTCGTTTACTGGTTTTCTACAACGGGTTATTTATTGTATACAATTCCTATAGAAAAACAAAATGTTCCAAATCCGCTAAGTGCAGAAGCAAATGATGTTTGGTACGAAGTAGAAAATATTGTTCCCGACTACAAAGGTCGAAAACTATACCTAAAAGTTGACTATTTTTCAAGTCATATTGATGATGCGAGTCGCATACAATCAGGGATTACCTACGAAAAGTCACTTTTATATGCACTTTCTGTGCCAGAAGGCACTTATTCAAAGCCAATTACCATTCCCCCGTATACAGAACAAGTTGCAAGCGGTTTTTCTACAGGAAATTACGATATTCCATACGATTTTTTGGGGGTAAGCGACAATGGTTGGTTCTTTTTTATTGTCAGTACGGATTCTGGTTTTAGTTTGCAGATGATTCAAGAAGATGGGCAGCGAGTTTTAAAGCGAAATCTTGACCTAAATCACAAAGAGAATTTATTTTATACTTTTCATCTAGGAAATACAGGAATACTTTCGGTTTTGCTTGTGCGCGATGAAAACGCAACAGTCAATTGGTGGAGAACGGATTCTCTTATCCAGGCAATAGGAAGTCTTTAAATTTCCTTAAATTTTAGGCTTTTGTAAACGGGGGATTGTTTTGTTTGGGGATAATATGATTGAGGGGTATGCCGAAGGCGAAGACCCTATTGTATTTCACTACAAACGTGGCTCTTTTCGTGAATACGAAGACAGTAAATATAGCGACCTTGCGACAGGAAAAAATCAGCCGAAAAAAGGACTTTTTCGCGTTTTGGTGAGTACAAAAGGAAACCGCACAATGTTTTTTGTAATGCTCGCTTGTGTTGCCCTAGTTTTTACAATTGGAATGTTGCAAGGCGGAGAAAATGAGGGCGTTTTAGATGAAGTTCATTGTTCGCTGAGTGCTTTTTCTTTTGAAGAAACAATTTATGTTTCGCTTAAGGTAAAACCTTCAAAAAATAGAAAAAAAACGGGAAGTCAAGAAAAAAATCAGTTCGTTGCAACATTTTACGCACTTTCTGCAGAAGAAAATGGTGTTTCTTCTGGAAATACCGATTTTTTATTCCCAGAAACTGAAGAAGAAACTGTGCATTTTAGATTCACCGATTACGATATTAGCTCAATTAAATGTGTAATTTCAGATTCGTTTAAGAATCAAATTGAATTAAAATGCCCAATAGAGCAAAAATGACCCAAACTGTTTTGTTTGTGTAAATTTAAACTTCTTTAAAGCGTTGTTTTTGCCGAAATTTTATCAAAAGGAGAAGAAGAAATGGCTCAATTTTATTTTTTGTCGATTTTAATGAACATTCTTGCGGGACTTATTTTGATGTTCAGAAAAAACGAGCAATCTGAAACTCCCGAATTTTCATTAGATTCTGGCGCGGATGATTTTTCGGATTTTGAAAGTGATTTTTCAGATTTTAGCGAAAATCCGCCTGCTCAAGAAGAACAAAAACTTGAGTCAACAAATTTTGGTATTTTTAACAATGCCGTTTTCCGCCTTGTTGTGGGAGTTTTGAGCATTTTTGTGGGAATTATGAAATTGCTCTCTGTGTTTAGAAATGATGTTCCAGTTGTGGGCGACCTAATTCCTTCTCTTGCGGGGGTTTGCGGCGGAATTGCCCTTTTGCTAGATTATTTTATTTCAAATGCGTCAGAAACTCTTTCTTTTCCGCCGATTATAGAAAAAGTGTTTGTGGATTCTAAAAAATATATCGGAATTATTTGTATTGTGGCTGGAATCCTTCATTTTATTTTCCCACAAGTATTGTTTCTTTAAGGATAATTTCAGAATTATCTTTCGTGTAAGGAGTATTTGATGAATTTGACTTCAATAGCTGGAATTGCAATTTTAGATGAAAAGATTCTTATTGCGCTCAGAAATCCCACTGGGCAAATGGGAAATCGTTGGGAATTTCCTGGCGGCAAAGTAGAAAATGGTGAAACAGACGAAGAAGCTGTTATTCGCGAGTTTAAAGAAGAATTTGGTATCGTTGTAACAGTAAAAGAACGAGTTGCGGAGGCGGTTTTTTCTCATAATGGGGAAGAAATCAATTTGCACGCCTACAAAATCGAAGTGCCGCATGACGGAATGCTTATTCCCTATGAGCTTTCTGAACATTCGGCATATCGTTGGGCATATTCTTCTGAAATTGAAAATCTTTCTTTTGTGGATAGCGACCTTTTGATTTTTCCACAAATAAAAAAACTCATAGAAGTTGAAAATGAAAAATAAACAGCTACTTTTCTTTTGTATAGCGTTTCTTTTTTTCTCCTGTGCAAAAAAACACGAAATCAAATTTGATTATTCAGAACCTCTTTCTTTAACACCTGGCGTTGAGTGGGCGTTAATAACTGAACCTTATGCGGCATTTAGAAAAGACTGCAATTACGAAAGCGCGGTTGCATCTCATGGGCGCAAAGGGGATATTTTGCAAGTTTTAGGGAAAAAAAGCGTTGTTACTAAAACTCTAAATGAGCGCGGACGTGAAGTTGACCAAACAACTGTATGGTATTATTTTGAAAATGGCTGGCTAGAGGAAGCTTCGGTTGAATTGTATGACAATCGTTTTAAAGCGTTAAGTGCGGCAAAAGAATCGTAGGAGAATTTTATGTTATTTGCACTTGATATTGGAAACACAAACATTGTAGCGGCTCTGTTTGACAAAAATGAAATTTCTGTACAGTGGAGAATCGCTACGGATATTCGCCGTACAGGTGACGAGTATGCTTCGATAATTTTAACGCTTGCTCGCGATGTTGGTGTTAATTTGCAAACTGTAAAAAAAGCCATAATTAGTTCCGTTGTTCCCCCGCTAATCGGTCCTTTTGTTACTGTAGTGCAGCACGTTTGCCATATTCAGCCATACGTGATTTCTTCTTCACTTGCACAATCGGGAATTTTGCCCGTTCGGCTTCCAAATAATTCTACGCATGAGTTGGGAACGGATTTGTTGTGTAATTCTGTTGCAGCGCATAATTTGTTTAAGGGAAAAGCGAGTATTGTTGTTGATTTTGGAACGGCTTTAACGCTTACTGTAACAGATTCAAAGGGAATAATTCAAGGAATCGACATTGCTCCAGGTTTGCAAACAGCAATTTCTTCGCTTGCGTCAAATACGGCACAGCTTCCAATTGTTCCTCTTGAAGCCCCGCCTTCTGTGCTTGGGGGAACAACAAAGGAGGCAATACAAGCGGGCATTGTTTTGGGGTACAAAGGGCTTGTTGAATATTTGGTTAGTCAAGTAAAAATTGACCTTGAAAATAAAACTGGCGATAAGGCAAGTGACATTCACGTGGTGGCAACTGGCGGTCTAAACAGCGTTTTAAAGCCACTTACAGATTGTTTTACCTGCGTCGACAAAGAATTAACTTTAAAAGGTCTTAAATTGATTTCTGACATTGTACAAGGAGAACTGTAATAGAATCTAGCCTTTTACAAAAAAATCATCAAGTTGAACACCAGAGCCATTTTCTACAGATTTTTGCAAAACTTTACCTTGAATTAAACTTAAAAAGTCTGGAGAAATGCCTGGCGTAAGAATTTTTTCAGTTCGTAAAACGGCAACATCATTTGCTTGAACAACTTCTCCTTTTTGTAAAGCCCGAGTGTAATGTAAAGAACGATTTGTTCGACCATAATTTTGCTCTTCTATTTGAGCAAGTCTTTTTACGCCGTCGCCCAATGCGCTAAAAACACGTTCTTTTGAAAACTGTGCTTCTAATTGTGAAAAAATATCGCCTAGTGCTTCTGGCGGAATTTCATCGCAAAACGCCCCTTTAGGCGGTAGACTCTTTTTGTAATGGGAAATAAGAGCTTCTGTTTGCCGAATTGCCATTACCATTTGCGCAAATTGTTCGCCTTCTAGGGCAACTGGGTCATCTAAGCCGTCAGTTTTGCGGCTTATGGTTATGTGTTTTTCTATGAGCGTGCCGCCCATGGCACAAGCTAAGACGGGAACTAAAATGGGGTCAAGACTGTGGTCGCTAATTCCACAAGGAACTCCAAAAATAGAGTGCAATGTTTTTACTAAGCGAACGTTATATTCTGCTTCTGGGGCAGGGTAAAAGGTAAGACAATGGAGTAGCGTAATATCTGGAAGTCGGGCGAAAAGATGTTTGTTTGCACTAGCATCCCTTTTGGCTCTAAGGGTTTCGAGAGCCTTTTCCAAATCACATAATTTAGAAACTCCCCCCGAAAGAATTATCGGGATTTTGCCGTAAAATTCGGCTGTTTTTTCTAAAAGCGGCTTGTGATTCACCTCTGGACTTGCGATTTTTATTGCATCAGGATTTAGCGACACAAGTTTTTCTAGCGATTTTAAGCCAAACGGCGAGCAGGCAAACAAAAGCCCCTTTTGGTGCGAATACGAAAGACATTCAGCAAAAAAATCTTGCGAAACTTCAAGGCTTTTAAAGCGGTCGTACAAACGAATATTACCCGTGGGGAGTTTTACAAAGCCTGTTTCGGGGTGCAAAATTTCATCTGCATAAACCCACTGAAACTTTACAATGTCAGCTCCCGCATTTGCAGCTACGTCAATAAGTTCTTTTGCTTTTTTAATTGAACCGCCGTGAGATGTTCCAATTTCCGCTATAATTTGCATAGTTTTACCTTTTATTCGTTGAATTTTTGCACAATTTCTTGAACTGCCAAAATTGCTTCGTCCATAGCCTGTTTTGTTGTTGAAAAACCAAAGCTAAAACGCACAGCTCCTTCTTTTTCTTCTGCGGAACAAGACATATTGTCAAGTACTGGGCGTGAATGTCGTCCAGAAGAGCAAGCACTCCCCGTAGAAATGAAAAATCCCTTTTCGCTCAAAGCGCGTTGTAGAACTTGACCTGGAATATTTTTGCAAGAAGCCTGAACTATCCACGGTGAATACAAAACTTCGTTTTCAATTTCGCCGTTGCGATTTTTGGGAATGATTGAAATACCCTTAGTTTGTAGAAGTTTTTTTATAAAATCAGCGGTATATTCCCTTTGTTCTAAGAAACGCGCGTAAGTTTTTGGATTTTTTTCGCTTACAAAATATTTTTCAAAACTTAATGCACAAGAATAATTTGCAAAGAGATTTTCTGTTCCACTTCGGATTGAGTTTTCTTGTCCACCGCCACGCAAAAATGGGTTAATTTCTCGCGAAAGGTACAAAATGCCGCTTCCTCTAGCTCCGCCTAATTTGTGTGCGCTAAAAGATGCACTGTCAATTTCTGAGTCTTGCAGATTTAACGGAATTTTTCCTGCCACTTGAACGCAGTCTACGTGAAAATGCGGCTTTCTTTTTCCGACACACATTTTTTTTAAGCCGTCCGCAATTTCGTAAATGGGTTGTATTGCGCCAGTTTCGTTATTCACCGCCATAACACTTGCAAAAACTGTGTTATCGCTTATTGATTTAAGGAAATTTTCAGATGAAACGATTCCGTTTTTGTTTGGATTTACATATTTTATTCGTAAACCGCAATTTTTGAGCGAATTTGCTATTTCATGCATTGCAGGATGTTCGATTGCGCTTAAAACAACTTCTCCTTTTTGCGGGCGATTTAAAACTGAAAGGAGGGGAATGTGGTCGCTTTCAGTTCCTCCTGAAGTAAAGAAAATGTTTTTTTCTGAAACACCAAGTACATTTGCAACTTTTTTTCGGCAAAAGTTTAAAGCTTCTTTTGCGTCTACACCAACTTTGTGAATGCTTGAAGGATTTCCCCAGTGTAAAAGTGAAAATTCCAAAGCTTCGTGTAAAATTTCTTTGTCAGGGATGGCAGTCGCCGCCCAATCAAAATAATGCTCGGTCAATCGCTCAGAATCTGCGGAACTCATCAAAGAACCTGCCTTATGTAATCTTCAGAAACACTCATAACAACTGTATCGCAAAGACCTTTTTGTAACGTAAAGCGAATGTCCCCCAATTTAAGATTTTTTTTATCTTTTTTCATTGCGTCAATTAAAACAGAAGAATCGCTATCTTTCCCCAAAAGCACTTTTGGTGTTTTTTCAGAATCGTAGCCATAGCTAGAAAGAATCTCTTTTACTTCATCAGAATAGCTTTGCGGGCAAAGATTTAATAAAACGCTTAAATCAACGGCACGTCCTATTCCCCAAGCAACCGCTTCTCCATGCGTAATTGAACCAAGCCCCGCCGTTGACTCAAGTGCGTGACCAAATGTATGCCCTAAGTTAAGAAAAGCGCGTATGCCTTTTTCTCTAAAATCTTTGTGTACTACATCTGATTTTGCCTTTACGCAAGTGAAAATTATCGTTTTAAGAATATTTTCATCTTTGTCTAGGACTTTTTGCCTATTATCTTTTAGGCTTTGCCATAAATCTGGTGAAAAAAGGAGGGCTGTTTTTAAAACTTCGCCCAATCCTGAACGATATTCAGTTTCGCTTAAGGTTTTTACAAAATCTGGAATTATGTCTAAACGATTTGCAGGCCAAAATGAGCCTATCATATTTTTAAAACCTAAATAGTCACAACCAGTTTTTCCACCGATTGCTGCGTCAACCATTGAAAGCAACGTTGTCGGCACAAGTTGAACTTGTATTCCGCGCTTAAAAATGGAAGCGGCAAAAGCCGTCATATCGCAAATTACCCCGCCCCCTATGCCAACAAAAAGCGCGGTTCGGGTAAAATTTTTTTCTAAGGCTAAATGAACAATTTGCAAAACATTTTCTACGGTTTTTGCACTTTCGCCTGGTGGCAAAACAAGTAAAAAATCTTTGTCAAAGCTAAAAACTTGCACTTCGCTAGAAATCGATTTTTCTCTTTCAAAATGTGCTGAAAAATCTGAAAGTAAAGGGGTAGCAAAAATTCTTGAATCCGTAACAAATAGGCGACTTGAAGGTGCATTTTCCGAAAATCCCTCATAAAAAAGAGAAAAAAGCGAAACTTTTTCTTGATGAAAAAAAATCTTTGTTTGGTCAAAGCCTGAATTTTCAGGGTATTTTAAGATAAATTGTTCTGGCATACACCCATTTTAATAGGTTTTAGCTTCCATTGCAATTAGCTCATCGATTACTTTGTCAAGCCGTGCAATTTCGCGGTCTAAGGTTTTCTTGTAATTTAAAGTTCCTGTTGAAATTCTCTCTCGCTCGTCTTCCCAGTTTTGTAAATCTGTAATATACAAGAAATTAAACGATGACGTGCTTGCTTTTTCTGCCCACAATTGCGCTTCTTGCCAATAATAATAGCCTGCTTGGTAACAAGATTTTGCTTTTTCTAAGTTGCGTAAATATTCATCTTTCCACGGGGCATCGTAAAAATAAGCAACTTTTTTGTCGTAAATTCGCCCTAATCGCAAATATTGCTCAATGAGTTTTAAATTAACGTGCATTTGAAAAAGATAGCGGTATTTTTCCCACTGAGTTTCATTTTCTATTTTTGCCATTGCATAATAGGGATTTGCAAAGTCGGCATTTACAGCTTGTTCAAGCCAATAAATATTTTCTATACAATCGTCTGGGTCTTGGCGATAATGCACGTGGTATAATTTATAAAAATCTTCCTTGTATTTGCAAACATAGGCATTTGCGGGAATATTTGTCGCAAAAAAAAGCGTAAACAATACGAGAATTTGTAAAATATGTAGCGTAATTTTTTTTGTTGGAATCATCAATTTTTTATCGGCTGATTTTTGATTTCCTGCCAGATGATTTTTTGAATTTCTTCTGCGGATTGTGTAGCGTCAATGTAAATTATTTTAAGTTTATTTTCAGATTTTTGATATTCGGAAAAAATTCGCTTGTATTCGGACACAGTTTGCTCTAAAAATGCTTCTTTTTCGTAGATTTCCTTTGTTTCTCTATTGTTTATACGATTTAAGGCTATTTTAGGCTCTATTTCAAAGAAAAAGACAAGCGAGGGAAGTGGAAAGCCACTGTTTAAGCGACGCGGAACTTCTTTTTCTCCCTGAACACTTTGATACGCTAAACTTGAAAAAAGGTATCGGTCGCTAACAACCGTGTAACCTAGCGAACAGGCTTTTTTTATGCCAGTAACAAGTGTTTGTCCTTCATACAAAAACTCCCCATTTACGTGCTCATTTCTATCTGCTGCAAAGAGATAAGCGGCGGTTTCTGGTGTTAAAGGAAAATCGCCTTTTAGCATTTGGCGCAAAAATTTTCCAGTTGGAGCTGAAGTCGGTTCGGCAGTAAAAAGAAATTTTTCCGTTCCAATTTGATTTTTTAAAAGTGAAATTTGTGTTGACGTTCCAGAGCCGTCAATCCCTTCAAAAACTATAAAATTTTCTAAAGTCATAGTGAAACCTTTTTTATTTTACATATTTTTGTTAAAATAGAGAAAATCCCGAAACTCTAATATATGTGGGAAAACGAAAAACTGCAACTATTTTGTTGAGTTTCTTTGGGGTGTGCAAAATGTGATTCTCTTTTGGAAAATTCATGAAACAGTGGGTTAAAAACGGTTTAGGCATTATTATTTTTCTCCTCCTGTTGTCAGGAATTTTTATGGCATTACAACCTTTGTATCGTGCCATAAGCCGAACTTTGCACGAATACGAAACTTTTGCCCTACAATTTTTAGAAGAACAAACAGACATTGAAGTGTCTTACCAAACTTTGTCCCCATCTATTTTAACAGGAATTCGAATCAAAGGTATAGTCGTAAAAGAAGGAAAAACGGGCGACACTATCATAACAATAAAAAAAGCGGTTTTAGGTTATAATATTTTTTATTTTCTTAAAAAAGACTTAAATTCAGCGTTTACACGGCTTACTGTTTCCGATGTCGATGTGAATTTTGAAAGTTCCGTTGGAATGACGATTATCAATGAAATTAAGGCTCGTTTAAGGGAAAATCGGGAGCGCAAAGGTTTGCCCGAAAAGCAAGCAGACCAACTTTTGCGTCCGCAAACTCTTGACACTATAACAAAAACACTTTTTTCTTTGCCGTTTGATGTGCTTGTTAGGAATACGCACGGGCGGTATTTTGATGGAGAAAATGAAATTTTGGGCGTTTTAGAAGAATTTTCTCTTTCGCGCGACCATTCTGATTCGACTGAAATTTCTTGTTCCATAACAGGTTTTTTTGATATGCAGGTAAACGCACTAAAAGGCAAAAGTGTAGGTTCTTCTTTTCATGTCGGTGGAAAATTGCTCCCCGATGTTTCGGGAAGTTCCATAATTCTTTCGCTTGACCGCAATACAAAAAGCGACTACACGGTAAATCGAATGGAATTTTTGTTGCGCTATAGCGACCACCTTGTTGTTGCTAGGTCAACGCAGCGACTTTTGCCCTATGCTTTGTATGCGCAATTTGACCTTGATTCTGGTGAACTTTCTGTTCATTTGAATCTTGATTCTTTAAATCCGTTTTCAATAGTGAATCTTCCTGACATTGCCGAAAAAGTGGGGGATTTTTCAAAAATTCCGCTTACAACGGACGCTTTGCTTTCGTTTAATGTGGTTGACAAAAATTATTATTGGCAAGCGGAAGGAAATTTCAATTTGCCAAAAAGCATACTTCCGCAAACAGAAAATATTTCTTTTTCGTTAAGCGGCGATAATACTGACATTTTAATTTCTTCGCTAAAAGGTGATGGCGCGATTTTGGGGGCGGAATTGTCTGGTAATTTTAATATTCCCCGCCTTGACCCTTCGGCTGTTTTGTTCCTTGACCATTATACGCTTGATAACGGCGGAATTATTTCTGGTGAATTGTATCTTGAAGGACTTGGCGATGGCTATTTGATTTATGTGCCACAAGTTTTTTTGGGTGAACAATCACTAAACAGTTTACAAGTAGAATTATTTCCGCAAATTGCTGGGGCAGAAAGTTCTGCGGATTTTACAATCAGTCTTTCCGATTATTCACATTTTGAATTTGACACACCGAGTGAAATTTCTGCAACAGGGAGCGTTCAGTTGGGGAACAATCGTTTTGCCCAAGCGGTTGTAACAATAGATTCGCTTTTTTTAGACACAGCCGCTAAAACTGCGGGATTTTTCCTTAATGATTCCTTAAAACAAAAAATTGAAACTTTTTTGCCAACATTAGAACCCTTTGTCACAAGTAATGAATTGTACATTTCAACTGATTTTAAGGGATTCACATTTAATTCGCCCTATTCTTTGTTTGCAAATACAGCCGAAGACAATCAGTTTTTGCTTTTATCTTTTGACGGCACCGAACAATATTTAAGCATTTCCCAACTTGACTTAATTTATGGAAATCAAAATATTCGTTTAAGCCTTGACGCTGACATTTCAAAGGAAGATAATCAGGCAATTTTTTCTTCACTTTGCAATATAAACCAAATTCCCTATCAATTTAATGGAATTTTTACTTTTGGCGAATGGCTAAATATTACGGGCGATTATGGCTTAGACGCAACCGTTTATTTTTCAAAGCAGCTGAGTGGGCATCTTGCTTTTTCTTCATTTCCTGTTTTAATTTCGGATTATTTACTTACATTTTCTACAGATACGCAATTTTCGTACAATAGCCTTGAAGATTTTTCTGTTGACATTGAGCATTTTTCTGTTGAAGAAGTCGGTGGCAAATTGCGCATAGAACCAGGTTTTTCTTTTAGCGGAAAAGTAAACAATACGGGCTTTGTTATGGATTCTTTAACCTACACAGACAATTTTTCATCAATGGAAGGTTCTGGATACGTTTTGTGGAATCTGCAAGATGGCATTTTGAATTCTGTTACACTTGATGTTAGCGCACAAAATCCATTGTTAGCAGAAAAAATTGATTTGTCGGGGGCGTTTACGAATCCACTTCATGTGCCACTTTCACTTGATTCTGTAAAAAGCGATTGTTATTTTTCTGCGGAAGCTGCAATTTCTTCGTTTCAAATGGGAAGATTCCTTTCTGGACAGCAAATTGACAACACAATTACGGGAATGCTTTCAGCAAGCGGAACTCTTGAAAATCCCTACATTTCGCTTTCTTTGGATAACAGCTCTGCGCAAATTAGTGGAAAACCGCTCATTTTTCACGGCAATCTTGCATTTTTGGATAATTCTATTGAGCTTCCGTCCTTTGAATTTTTTTGGAATGGGATTGAAGTAAAAAATATAATCGGCTCGCTTGACCTTGATAGTTTTACAGGCGCAATGCTTGGCGAAGTTTCTGCAAAAATCGGCAGTTTACAAGCGGAAGCTCCATTTTCAATTTCGGTTGTAAACGATTCAAGCGTTTCTTCTTCCCTAATTCCAGAAGCTTTTACGATTGAATTTGATTCTGAAGGAATTGCAACTTCCCTTTTACAAGAGCCGCTTCCGCTTTTTTTGTCTGTAAGTCGTTCGCCAGGAATTTCTATCATAACTTCTGGAGAAAATATAGGCATTACAGGCGTTTATTATGATTCTGGCGATATGATGTTTACAATGAATCGGGATAAAGAAATTCATTTTGATATGGAAGGAAGTTACAAAAATCGTGAAATGAATTTTGTGTTTACCGACCTTTTTGCAAACATTCCCTCGTTTTCTTTTTTGATAGGCAACGATTTAATTTCAATTTACAACGGAACTTTATCTGGAAACCTTATCCTTTCTGGCTTAATCACTGACCCAAGTTTTGACGGTGTTCTTGAAATAAACGATTTGGAAGTAAATTCGCCACAGTTTATTCCTGACCACATTGAATCAGACTTAATTATTGCAACACTTTCTCAAAGCACTATTGAAATTCCCGAAAGTTTCTTCTATATAAAAGACAGCACTTTAACCGCCGACGCACGTGTTGAGCTTGACCGATGGTCGCTTGATTCAGTTCAATCGCATTTGTATTCGAGCGAAAAAGGTTTCCCTATTGACATAAATATTCCGCTTGCCCGCGTAAAAGGCCGAACTTACCTTGACACTCAACTTTTGCTTCAAAATAACACACTTAGTGTTGCTGGTGAAATTTCCTTAAATAATTCTGAAATTTCAGTTTTGGACGGATTAAGCAATTTTGACTTTTCTACAGTGTTTGCAGGCTTAAAATCCTCCCCAGAAAAAGGCGAAAAGGAAAAAAGTTCGGGAAGTAGCCTTGAACTTGACGTTGACCTTGATTTTGTTGTTGGACAAAAAGTAAATATCGTGGTGAATCCTATTTTGCGCGGTTTGGTAACACCGCAAACCCCTATACATTTTACGATGGATACCGCATCAGAAACTTGGTCTATAGTTGGAGATGTCGTTTTGCGCGGTGGAGAAGTAAATTATTTGAGTCGCAATTTTTACCTAAAAGAAGGAAAAGTAACCTTAAATGAATCTGAAATTAATTTTGACCCAATATTAAATGTTCGCGCAGAAACTCGCGAGCGCGATAGTTTTGGAAATTCGGTAACAATTTCTTTGGCTTCGCAAAATCAAAAAGTTTCACAATTTAATCCAACGCTTTCCGCTTTTCCTGCAAAGTCAGAAAACGAAATTATGGCACTTTTAGGTCAAGTTGTAACAGGAGATTCCGATTCTGTGGGAAATTTACTTGTTGCTGGCGGAGATTACGTGGTTCAAGTAACTCTCATAAGAAAATTGGAAAACTCATTGCGCGATTTGCTCAATTTTGATATATTTTCAGTCCGTACAAACGTCCTGCAAAATGCAGTCAAGCAGCGCCAAAACCAGGATTCCGGCGGGCGGTTCACCGTGAGTAACTATTTTGACAACTCGACTGTTTATGTTGGAAAGTATTTCGGCAGTGCAATCTACGCCGACGCGCTCCTCCGCTGGACGTATGACGAAAAAAAAGACGGCGACGATGTGACCACAAAAGGGCTTGTGTTCCAGCCCGAGTTCGGCTTCGAGATGGCTTCCCCCTACGTGAACATCCGGCTCGGCGTTGCGCCCGACATTGATGCAATCAAGCGCAACCAATGGGTGCCGGCAACATCGATTACATTGTCTTGGAAACATTCTTTTTAAACGTTTGGAGTTCGTATGAAAACCTTTCACCGTGCGGGATTCGCCTTGTTCGCTGCGCTGCTCTTGTGCGCGGCTTCGCCGTTCTTTGCGCAGGATGCGGCGGGCGGCGGCGAGGCT
>CALCEK010000260.1 GCA_937900125.1 uncultured Treponema sp.
GTAGGAATAACGCCCGCTTTCATCATGCCAGACGCAAAAGAAGCACCAAGCAGCGCCACATTTTCTGCTTCCGAGCCAAAAGAACGAGGGCCAATAACAGACGAACGCAAATTTGAATAAATATCGACTGTGGGAGCAAAATTCATATTCACACCCATCGCTCTAAGTTCCTTTGCAATATAAAAGCCTGAATAGTAAGCGTCTTGCAATTCTCCAGAAGCCCCAATGGCTAGATTTCCAGGCGTATCACTGGTGTCGCCTTTTATGTGTCGAATCCATCCACCCTCTTGATCTGTTGCTATATAAAGTGGAATCTTGAAACGAGTTTTTTCTGCTTCCTGTTGGACTGTTGCAACCGAGCGAGCAACATCTTCGACATTATTCGTTCCCCAACCATAAACTTTTAAGCTTCCGATTGAACGAAGCCGAATCCAATTCAAAACGAGTTCTCCAGGTTCGGAACCTGACCAACCAAACATATAAATTTGTGCCAAAAGTTCTTCATTGCTCATTCGGTCAACAAGGGCTTGCGCCAAAACATCATTATCACATTCCGTCCAAAAATCGATTCGCTCTGGAAGCACAGAAGCCAAACTGCGCCTTTCTTCAATAGAACGCGGTTCTGCTATTCCAAGCGAAAACGCAAAAGTCAATGTAAAAAAAGCAAAAAACAAAGCGATTTTTCTTTTGTAAAAAGTCATAAACTCACCTAAAAAAGCATGGAAGAACAAAGTCTAAGTTGCCAAGGGGATTCTTGCCTCATGTGATGAGGGAAAAAATCAACGGCAAGACCTAACAATGCCGAAATCGAAGAATTAGCAAGAAATCCCGCATTTACGGAACCTTGAATCATGCACTTTGCGCTAACAGAATCGTTATATCGCGAAATTTCAGAAAAATCCGCAAATGCACGGGCAATTTCAAAACTTTGATTTTGATGAGAAAGATTTGCGGAATAAGAAGCGGTAACAACAACTCTATCCAAATACAACGGAAAAACTCCCAAACCTTTTTGAATTTCCGCGCTAAAAGCCATAACTTCACCAGTTGCAGAAAGCAAAGCCGTATTTGTAGGAACAAGGGCAACGCGCAAAACGAGGGGCAAATTGTAAGTAAAGCCTTGAACGCAATCAAAAGGAAGCATTTGCGGAACATTTATTTGAACAATCGGGTAAAGCGAATGATAAAAAGTCCCATTTGCCATATCGTCTAAAACAGAAGAAAATTCTGCATAATAAACCGCCGCAAAAGTAAGCCCGCCTTTTTGAAAATGCCCCGCGCCTGTCTGCCGAACCGTAGAAAATTGCGCCACAAGCGAGTTTGAATCAAAAAAGTAATTTGTTTTATCCCTAGAAGCAAAAAGTCCAAAAAGCGAAAAAAGCTCTGGATTTTCCAAAAATTCGCTTAAACCGTCATTTATATCGTTTTCAGTAAATTGCCGCCCTAAAAAAAAGTTATTTTCTGCCGAAAACAAAAGGCTGCTATGCAAAAAAACAGGAAATGCCGAACTTACCAAAGCCGAATTTGACACTTGCTTAAAACCTTGCGCGTCAAAAGTAACAGAAGCTTCATCTTGGTACGAAAAAACTTGGGTTTGCGCGTCCGTGCCGCCCCTAAAAAGCAACATTGCCCCGCCAGTCGCGCTTAAAAAATCAAAACCCGCGCTGGCAGCAAAAAAATCAGAATCCCACGGGCTACCCGTTATCCAAGTTACGCCAGGAAACAAAATTTCGCCCTGCAAATTTCCGTGTTTATCGTATTCTGGGACAAGCGACACGGGCAAAAACACACCATTTGTATAGTATACTTTTTTATAGCTTTTTGAATTTTGAAGGAAATCTTCGAGGTTTTCCTTGAGCAAAGAGGAATCTTCTTTTTTATCTGAAAATTGGCTTAAATTAACAAAAAATTGTTCAGCTGGATTTTGGGGGGCAATGGGCGCAAAAGTAATTTTGTTTTTTAAAGTTTCGTTTTCTTTTTGTACAAACGGCACTTCCGTGTTTAAAAACAAAAGTTTCGAATCGTAAACAAAATTCCCCGAATAAGCAATTCTCCAAACAGAAGAATCCTTAAAAAAAACAGGAAAATAAACTCCCCCAGAAATATCGCCTTCCATAAGAAAAAATTCTTGACTTTGCATATCAAAAAAACCGCAACGCGGAAAACTTTTTGTAAGCACGTAAGAAAAAGCCAAGTAATCATTCCCCTCTACATTTGAATAGGATAAGCTATGAACTTTCATTCCAAGCGGAAAATACGTTGTTGTGTAAGAAATTGAATCATTTTCTTCTATATAAAAGGTTCTAAACAGCCATTTATTTTGTTCACTCAGCAAAATAGAAAAACGCCCGCTTCCATTTTGCACCACCTGATAAACGGTTGCATTTTCGCTTAAAAAAAGCGGAATTTCTTTAGAAAATTCTGCACGGTTACCGTTAATAATTTTGTAAAGCACAAGGCTTTGTTTTCTAACATCAGTTTTTACGGCGCAAACAAAATAATCATCTTTTATGCGCAAAATGCTACCGTGCGTTAAACCTTTTTTTTCTATAGGAATCCAGGTATTTTTTTGAACATTAAAAACAGAAAGTGCCGTTTTTACATTCGCACTTTTAGCATTGTAATAACTTACCGCTAAAAACGCGCCGTCTTCGCTTGAAGAAATTTCTTGAATGTTCCTTAAAGTAAATAATTTCTTTGCAAAAAGTGAAGACGCGGTGTCCTTGTAGGCATAAAACCATACGGAAGAACTTGCCGCTTCAACGGCAAAAACCCCTTTTGCACTTCCAGTTAAATTTGAAAATCTTTTCCCCACCGAATTTTTGTACGAAAAGTCATTTCCGCCAATCTCAAAAAAATCAAGGGAAAATCCCGCCGCCACTGGATTTTTTGGCACACTTGGAATTTCCACAAACGCCTTAAATTCCTCCCAAAGACTTTTCATCGGCTTTTTGTACACTTTTTTTGCCGCGCCGTTCAAAGTCAACGCCTGCGCATTCACGCATTTCCACCACAAAAGTGCGTATTTTTCCATTCCGTAAGTTTTTTGCAAAAAATCCGTAAAAGGTCCGCCAAAAGCGTAAGAAAAATTTCCCGCAGGATAAATGTCGCGACTTCCCAAAACGTCAGACCATGCAGGAAAAGTTTCGTTCAGTTTTGCCTGACGCACCGTGTGAAGATAAAAATCATCGTTTAGCCGCCCTTCTCCGCCCTTACTTTCTTCCGCAACCGCCGCGCCTTCTTCCATAAATCTGTTCATTGTAACGTAAGACCAGTTCAAAACATCGCCAAAAACGTTGTCCGCGCCAAGCCAAAAATCGTTTCGCAAATTTATTGTAACGGCGTGCGTAATTTCGTGTCGAAAAGTCCCCAAAAGTCCGTCCGAAAAAACCGCCATACTCGCATTTTCGCTCGGAGTGTCAAGCAAAACCAAATGATTGTAAGTTCCATTAGAAAAATAAGCGTTAAAAGCTTCAACGGAGGATGTTAAAACAATCGGAAGCCTAAACGACATTTTGTAGCCAAAAGACGCGCAAACTTCTTCATAAATGCGGTCGGCATTTTCAAACAATTTTTGCGCACTTTCCGCACTTTTTGCAGGAAAAATAATGTCAAACCACTCGGTGCTTACAACGCGAATGTCCTTTTGCCCAAAAAGTTGACCGCCACGCGCATTTAGCGGCAAGCCCCAAGCAAAAATCAGCAGAAAAAAACAAATGCGAAAGATTTTATTTTTCATTTTTCCCCAAAAATGCAAATAATGCGGCATAACGTAGACATAAAAAAAGCACTCCAAAACTGAAGTGCTAAAAAAGGTGTCTGGCGGAATCGAACCGCCGCATAATGGTTTTGCAGACCACTCCCTTACCGCTTGGGTAAGACACCGAATGATAAAATCTTAGCGTTTTAACAAAAAAATGTCTAGTGGTAAAATAAAAATTCTTGCGATTTTTGTCTTTTTCTTTTGATTTGGGTTTTTGTCTTTAAGTTTACAGATAGTTTTTATGATTCTAGGTTTAATTTTAAA
>CALCEK010000261.1 GCA_937900125.1 uncultured Treponema sp.
ATACAAAAAATCTCGCCCCTTGTCAAGCAGCAATAAGAGTACGCTCGCGCGTACTCTTAGCTTTCTTTCTTCCCGTAAAAATTCCCCGCTTTTGCAAACTTCCAAAATGTCGTCCAGTCAAGGCAGGGTAGCCCTAACTGTAAACGGCAAAAGTCATCTGCAAAAATTTCAAGAGCCGCAAGATTGTAAACATAAGTGTCAAAGCCGTGATTTGCCCAGCCCTCTTTTGCTTTCCAAATAGTACGCAAATACTTGTTTGTTTTTTTGTCGTATTCTTCAACCTTGCTTTCCGCTTCAAACATTTTAAAATAATCATCGTGAAAATCATCAGGAAAATTCGCGTACCAGTCAGGTTGCAAATTCCCATCATCCCACACCATTGTATTAAGCATCATACTAATACGGTCTTTAAGTTTTGTTGTATTGATATGATACGCCTGTCCTAGTCCGATGTTTTGGAGTGTCTGCCGCGCAAACAATTTGTAAGTTTCCCCGCCCGCGATGTAGTCCGCACCTTTACAAGCGTAAACGCGGCTAGAATATCGCAAGCAAAAAGAATAAACGTAATCGGTATAGTGTCCGCTATCTACAAGGCAAATTGCAATGCGATAAAACTTCCCATCGCTCGCCGTAAAAACGGAGTTGTCAATGTATTCCGCCAAAACATCCCACACCCCGTTAAAAGTTTCGCTCGGTCCGTCAATGCGGAAAAAGTCAAGCGTCCAAGTAACCCCGCGCTCTCCGTAGCCTTTTACATCCACATACAAACAATCTTTCTGCACGTCCACACTACAACACACAATCAAAATAGGACTTCCCGCCTCTTTGGATGCAATCTCATTCGGAACTTTCCCGCGCACAAATCCCCAGCGTTTATGGAGCATCGCTTTTTCGTATCTGATTTGTTCGTTTTGCTCCTTAAACGGCAAGCCCTGTTTTAGATTGCGAAAAGCTCTGTAGGCTTCTTTATCGCGCACTCGATTATTTTTTATATCCCAACACTTAGCCCAAAGTGCGACCATATCTTCCCAGCTAAACATACCAGGCGGATTGTAAAGTGGCGAAATATGAAACGACTGCGTAGCGATTGCCTTAGCTTGCGCCGTTGCCCTCCATTCCCCACGTGGCACAATATCCGCTTTGTCCCAATTTTTCATAACCTTACCGCAATGCGGACACTTATAGCCTACGCTCTCCAAAATCGGCATAAAGTCATCATCGTTTTCCCATATAACACCGCCTATTTTGTTATGCGCATCATCCCATATAGACCATTGAAGCTCTTGCATCTCGCCGCAAAACTTACACGGCACAAAATATTTTTCTTGGTCGCCCTCAAGATAAAGTTTGTAAATTTTGCTTGTCTGTTCGATTGTTGGAGTGCTTCCAAAATACAATTTGCGTATACTTGAATAAGCATCGCTACGAGCTTCCACCAAATCTTGAATCGTTCCCTCGCCCTTTAATTTGTCAGGCATACCGTCAATTTCATCAACCAAAATACACTTGTAAGAAAAATTGCGAAAACGAGCAGGACTTTTTCCGCCTACCGCATGCAAGTACCCGCCGGGATATTCCTTTTTCAAAGCTGTATCGCCAGTGTTACGGCTTCCCGCAGCTTTTTTAGTTTGAGCAAAAATCAGCTTACGCGCACCCGCGCTGTCTATCATGTGGTCGATTTTTGTATTCATCGCGGTTTTTGCCATGTCTTCGTCAGTCAAAACAAAAAGCTGACTTGCAGGGTTCGACATAATGTTATAAAGCATAACGCTTTCAAGAATTCCCGTTGTCGCCCCAAGCTGATTCCCTTTCATAACAATAATGCGATGTATGGGATTATCTGGAGAAAACGCATCCACGATTTTCTTAAAATACGGAAAGCGGTCATAAGAAAATCTGCCGGGAAAAGGCGTAAGCTCCTTGTCGATATACCGCACCCGCTCAATAAAAAGATGCGGCATCTCGTAATTCCGCTCAGAAGTCAAAAGCTTAAACTGCTCTTCCAAATAATCAAGGTCGCCCTTAGTCACCCCGCCTTCAAAATTCATCAAACCGCCTCCTTATTTTTTTTTGAGTACGCTCGCGCGTACTTTGCTATTTTCGCCAGCTCACAAAGTACGCTCGTGTGTACTTTATTCATTTTTCAAACCCTCAACGGCTTCTTTCAGTTCTTCAATTTCGGTTTTGCTTGTGTCGTATTTTCCGCGTAAACCGTCTAGCTCACTGGCAATGTGCTGTTTTGCATCGCAAATGCAGTGCGTAAGCCCATCGCGCATATAATTCACCAAATCCGCCCGTGCTTCCTGCTTACTTGCAAGCACTTTTGCAATAATCGTGTCTACCGCGCCTTCAGGCCAGTCAAGCAACTTGCTCATAAGCTGGTCAACGTACCCAAACAGGCGGCTTGTTACAAAATCTTTCGGTATAAGCTCTTGCCTACGCTCCTTAATGCGTATTTCCTTTTCGTTAGTATTTGTAAGCGTTTGTAGCGTTTTAGAGAACCGCTCCACGCCCGCAAGTCCGCCGTAGCTTGTTACCAGCTGCAAAAGCGTCATGTGTAGCATTGCCTCGCTAAGTCCTTCAATGCCCGCCGTAGCCGTTGCATTTAAAACGCTAAAATTTTCGCCAACAGACTTTCCCTTTTCCGTACCAGTCGCCGCTCCCCCAAAAGAAGCTGCGCTTTTAGCTTGCGCTTCTAGTTGCAGCTTGTTTTGCTTGGCGGTCAAGTAGGCTCGGTTTACAGGGTTGTCCGTGTCCATCTTCTTTCCAGAGTTAAGAATCAAAGTTCCCTTGCTAATCTTATCGCTAATCGATGACGGCTTTACTCCGCACATCCTGGCAAATTGTGCTTGTGTTACTTCCATAAGTTACATTTTATTAGACTAACAAAAATCTAACTATTCAAAATTAGGATATTTTTAGGCTATGCAAAAACCTGGCACACAAATGACAGTCGGCACTCCGCGCGGAATAATTGCGCCACGGTATAGGGGGCGCACAGTACCTTTGTTTTTTTTTCTGATTTTGAGCTTGTCGAGCTGGGGCGGTAAATGTTTTGGTAAAAGATTTAAAAAGCCGATTTTTTCTCGGTATAATAAGAAGAAAGTTGAAAAACTACTCGGTAAAAGTTTTTAGTC
>CALCEK010000262.1 GCA_937900125.1 uncultured Treponema sp.
ATCGCAAGGAGTAGAATATGACGCAAACTAAAATTGGAATTATTGGCGCAATGGAAGTTGAATTAGCCCTTTTAAAAAAACAACTTAAGCCTATTTTAGGACAAAACACCGTAAAAGAAACGCTCATTGGGTCGCGCACATTTATTGAAGGAAACTTAAATGGAACAAATGTAGTTTTGGTGCAATGCGGTGTTGGCAAAGTAAACGCGGCTTTGTGTGCAGAGCGGCTCATTATTCAATTTGGGGTGACACACATTATAAACACGGGAATTGCGGGGGCTATGGCAAATGGTTTGCGCGTTTTAGATTTTGTAGTTTCAACAGATGCGGTGTACCACGATTTTAATGTGGGCTACTTTGGGTACAAATTAACTGCAATTCCAGGGATGGGAGATTCAACTTTTGTTTCCGATTCAAAACTTGTTCAAATTGCAAAAAAAGCATTTTCTTCACTTTCAGAATCAGAAAATCATCAACTTGTGGAAGGACGAATTGCAAGTGGCGACCAATTTATTGCATCTTCAGAACAAAAAGCCCATATTCGTCAAATTTGCAATCCCGCTTGCGTAGAAATGGAAGGGGCTGCCATTGCTCACACTTGTTACCTTGAAAAAATTCCATTCGTCATAATCCGCTGTATGAGCGACATGGCAGATAACGAAGGCGGAAAAACTTACGATTTTAATGAAGAAACAGCCGCAAATTTGAGTGCGCATTTTGTTTCTGAAATTTTATCGCAGTTGAATCAGAATAATTTTTAAGCTAAAATAAAGGCATAAAATCTAGGAGGAACTATGTCTGAAGAAAAAAAATACAATGTTGACAGTTTTAATCTTGACCACACAAAAGTAACCGCTCCTTATGTGCGTTTAGCGGCAAAAAAAGAAGGAAAAAAGGGCGACATTGTTAGCAAATACGACATTCGTTTTTGTCAGCCCAACAAAGAATTTATGGAAACAGGCGAAATTCATACGCTTGAACATCTTATTGCAGAATATATCCGTGATGAATTGCCTAATATTGTAATCGATTTTAGCC
>CALCEK010000263.1 GCA_937900125.1 uncultured Treponema sp.
AAATGTGATTTTTTTGGGCTTCTTAAGACCTTTAAGCAGATTTTTGCGAGCCATTTGAACTCCTTATTATTTAGAATAGAGCTCAACCACGAGCTGTTCTTTTATCAGCAAGCCTGCTACATTTTTGTAACGAAACCATGCTAAATTCTTCAACTACTGTTAATCCACCATGCTTATTTGCTTCAATAACGTTACCCATCTTGTAGAAAGTTCCGAACATCAACGATGCCCTCATCTACATAAAGCAACTAGAAACGCCCTAGTGAATTTTTTCACAAGAAGTAAAAATAGAAATGTTTTTTGAACATCACAATTTTCATTTACTTCTGTGTTTTACAAGTTGAACTCCACATTCACTATACCAAACCATTTAAGGTTTTTTACATACGGCGAGTCTTGCGCGGACGACATCCATTGTGAGGAATTGGTGTAACATCAGAGATGGATTTTACTTTCAAACCCAATGTTCCCAATACTCTAATAGCATTTTCACGACCAAGACCAGGTCCTTTTACAAACACATGAACTTCGCGCAAACCATATCCCGCAGCACGCTGAACAGCAGTTTCCGCAACAGATTGAGCAGCAAAAGGCGTAGATTTCTTAGCACCGCGGAAACCAAGTCCCCCAGAAGATGCCCAAGAAATTGCATTTCCCCTTAAATCAGTAACCGTCACAATAGTGTTATTAAAGGTCGCCTGAATATAAACATTGCCTTCGTAAACACTTTTCTTTTCTTTTCTTTTCTTTACTTGTGCCATCTTTTACCTCTGACTAAGCCTTCTTCTTGTTCGCAACGGTCTTTTTCTTACCCTTACGTGTACGAGAATTAGTGCGAGTGCGCTGTCCGCGAACTGGCAACCCTTTACGATGGCGAAGCCCACGATAACTACCAATATCCATAAGTCGCTTAATATTCAAACCGATTTCTGAACGAAGCCGACCTTCAGTTTTATAATTATCGTCTATGGTTTTTCTGATTTTTGCTAAATCATCTTCTGAAAGGTCATTAATTAAAACATCTGGATTAACACCAGTAACTTCGCAGATATGATTTGCAGCTGAACGACCAATACCATAAATATATGTCAATGCAATATTGACATGCTTATTTGGGAGGTCAACTCCCGCAATACGTGCCATCAGTTACTCCTCACCCTTGTCTCTGCTTGTGTTTAGGATTTGAACAGATAATACGGATAATTCCATTTCTTCTGATTACCTTACACTTATCGCAGATGGGCTTTACGCTGGTTCGTACTTTCATAAAAAAGTCCCCCTAGAAAAAAATGTATACCTCTATTGAATCATGGCAATTCGAAGCGGCACATCCGCCATGAATTACAATCCAACAGCCCGCAACCAACCTTAGTTGCGGTGTAATAGTATATCATATTTTTCTAAAATTATTCTATACCTATTTGCTAATTTCTCATATTTTTTTAGAGATTTCGCGGTTTTAAGCCTTTCTTTGTAAATCCATCATGGTGATGCATCTTTAGAAGGGCTTCCACCTGAGCCATTGTATCAAGGTCAACTCCCACAATAATCAAAAGCGATGTTCCACCCATCAACATAGAAATTGAAGCAGGAAAATGGAACAATGTCTGAATAATCGTAGGCAGAATGGCAATAACTGCAAGATACAAAGAACCAGGCAATATCAGCCGATTTAAAACCCGCTGAAGATATTCTTCGGTTTTGTTAGTTGGGATTCCTGGAATTGAACCTCCATTCTCCCTAATTTGCCTTGCGATTTCTGTAGGGTTCAGGGTAACCTGAGTGTAGAAGTATGCAAAGAAAATTATCAACAAAACTTCAATTAAATTGTACAAAATGCCTAAGGGATTCAAAACAGCTGAAACCTTGCTTAACCAAGTAAAGCGAGAGGCAAAACTATTAGAAAGCTGCAAAGGCAACGTCAAGAACGCAGAAGCAAAAATAATAGGGATTACTCCTGACGGGTTGATTTTGAATGGAATATAGGAACTTTGTGGCGCATACATTTTTCTGCCAACTACACGTTTTGCATAGTGAACAGGTATCTTGCGTTCGCCTGATTGTTCAAACACAATAAGTCCTATAATAGCAATATACATAAAGAATGCGACAATAACGAAAACAACATTTATGCCATCGTCATTGACAACACCTTTTCCTAATTCGTAAACCGCACTTGGAATTCTAGCCACGATTCCAGCTAAAATCAGCATAGAAATTCCATTTCCAATTCCATGCGCTGTAATTTGGTCACCTAACCAAACAGTTATCATAGAACCAGTTGTTACAGTAAGTACAGCTAAAATATTGAAATAAACTTTATCCAGAATAATAACACCTGGAACTTGCTGGTTTATAGCATCTGCATAGACCGTTAAAGCAGCAGCTTGAATTAAACAAACGAAAATTGTTCCAATTCTTGTCCACGCTTGAACTTTCTGTTGACCGCCCTCTTCCTGCGCAATTCGTTTTAATGAAGGAAAAATAACTAGCGCAAGTTGAAGAATAATCTGTGTTGAAATGTAAGGCATAACACCTAACATAAACACAGAGAATCGTTCAAATGCACCACCAGCAAAGAAGTCCATGTAACTGGCAAACGCACTTTCTGCACTATCACGAGCCAAATTGCTATAATATTGCAGAAGTAAGGTTGCATTTATTCCTGGAACAGTAAGGATACTTCCCAATCGGAAAATAGCTAGAATGACCAAGGTAAAGAGCAACCGAGAACGCAACTCTTTTACTTTGAACATATTTACAACGGGGTTGTTTGCCATGTGTCACTCCAAGTTATTTGCTTTCTGCAGGAACGGCTTCTTTTACAGAACCACCCGCACTTTCAATTTTTGTTTTTGCAGAAGCAGATACCTTGTCAACATCGATAGTAAGCTTTTTGGTAATTTCCCCATCACCTAAAATCTTGATTCCTACTCCCGATTTTTTTGACAAGCCTTTGAGAGCTAGAGATTCGCGGTTTACAGTATCACCGTCTGCAAATTTCGCTTCCAAATCACGTAGATTTATGATTTCATACTCTTTCTTAAAAGCCGCATTTGAAAAACCACGATGAGCAATTCTTCTATACAAAGGCATCTGCCCACCTTCAAAACCTACATAAGGAACTGCGGAACCAGAGCGAGACTGTTGTCCCTTGTTTCCCTTTCCAGCTGTTGAACCCAATCCAGAAGATGAACCGCGACCAACACGTTTAGGCTTTCT
Source organism: uncultured Treponema sp. (assembly GCA_937900125.1). Lineage (GTDB taxonomy): Bacteria > Spirochaetota > Spirochaetia > Treponematales > Treponemataceae > Treponema_D. The sequence continues at coordinate 3,223 of CALCEK010000263.1, forward strand.
ATTTGCCCCTTCAGGAGCATGTAATAAAAAATCAGACATCAGTCAATCTCCTCAACTTTAACCAAATGAGAAACAGAAGCAACCATTCCTCTTATAGAAGGCGTATCCTCATGTTCAACAACTGAACTCAATTTTTTTAGTCCAAGACTACGAACAGTTGCCCGTTTTGCAGGTTTCTGCCCGATAGTGCTTTTTACTAAAGTAACACGTAATTTCTTTGCCATAATCAGCCCCACATATCCTTGAGAGTCTTTCCACGATTCTGAGCAACAGAGCGAGCATCCATCAACTGTGAAACCGCATCAAAAGTGGCGCGAACAACATTTACAGATGTTCTTGCCCCTTGTGACTTAGAAATAACATCTGTTACACCTGCTGCATCCATAACAGCGCGAACAGCACCGCCTGCAATAATTCCTGTACCAGGACAAGCAGGCTTTAACAAAACCGCAGAACTTTTGTACTTACCAAGGATTTCATGTGGAATTGTTCCATTCTTCATAGGCAAGGTTGTCAAATTTGATTTTGCCTTGTCTATGCTCTTTCTAATTGCTTCTGTTACATCGTTAGCTTTGCCAAAACCAAATCCAATACGTCCCTTCTGGTCACCGACAACAGTCAATGCAGAAAATGACATTCTACGACCACCTTTTACGGTCTTTGAAGTTCGATTTAATTTCACCAATTTTTCTACGAATTCATCTTGGGGTTTTCTATCTGTGTGTCTCTGGCGTTCGTTTTCCATAACAACTCCTAGAATTCAATCCCGACACTTCGGGTAGCATCAGCAAGAGCTTTGACAACACCATGATACAAATAACCATTGCGGTCGAACACGATTTTTGTGATGTTCTTATCTTTTAAGCGTTGTCCCATTGCCTCGCCAAGTTTTGTTGCACTAGCAACATTCGCTTTTAAATCAACAAAATCTTTTTCAAGAGTAGAAATTGATGCAAGGGTTTTTCCTTCATCATCGTTTATTACTTGAACATAAAGATTTCTGCCACTTTTATAAACGGACATTCTTGGGCGTTCGGCAGTTCCATAAATTGATTTACGGATGTGAACTTTTCTATGCAGACGTTTTCTCTGCTTATCAGTCATTTTTCTCAGCATATCAATTCACCTTATTTTACACCGGTTTTACCGACTTTGCGTCTAATAACTTCAGTTTCATAACGGATTCCCTTTCCTTTGTAAGGTTCAGGACCACGCAATTTTCGTATTTGAGCACTGAATTCGCCGACTTTTTGTTTGTCAATGCCAGAAATTCCGACTTTTCCATCCTTATCAGCAGTAACAGTGATTCCTTCTGGAATAATCGCAATAAATTCGTTTGAATAACCAAGATTCATAACTAATTCTTTGCCTTTTACTTCAGCACGATAGCCAACACCTGTAATCACAAGATTTTTTGAAAACCCTGTTGTAACACCAGTTACCATATTCTGAATAAGATTCCTATACAAGCCATGCGCTGCACTAGCATTTTTTGATTCATTTGTAGGAGTTACCACTACTTCTGAACCTTTTACTTCGACATTTACTAAGTTGTTTACATCCTGCTTTAGTTCACCTTTTGGACCTTTTACAGTTACCAAATTCGGAGCTACTGTCACAGTAACACCTGCAGGGATAGTTACAGGAAGTTTTCCAATTTTTGAAGCCATTGTTTTCTCCTATTACCATACAGTGCAGATTAACTCACCGCCGACCATTTTTTCTGTGGCCTTTTTACCGGTTGTAACACCTGCTGATGTTGAAACAATTAATGTGCCATATCCGTTGTATACACGAGGCAAATCCTTGTAACCAGAATAAACTCGACGACCAGGAGTAGAAATTTTTTTCATACCATGGATAACAGCCTTGTTTGAATCGTCATATTTTAGGAATATACGAATAATGCTGTGTCCATCATCATCTTGAACCTTTTTAAAATTCTTGATATAGCCTTCCGTCTTTAAAATCTTTACAATTTCCAACTTCATTTTAGAAGTAGGAACATCGACTTTTTCGTGACCGGCACGAGTTGCATTCTGAACTTTAGAGAGCATATCTGCTACTGGATCTGATGCTGCCATTTTCTTCTCCTGCCACTACCAAGATGATTTTGTGACGCCTGGTAAGATCGGAAGAGCACACGTCTGAA
>CALCEK010000264.1 GCA_937900125.1 uncultured Treponema sp.
AAAAATCGCGGGAACTCAACGTATTCGGTGGAGCAAATTCTCATCAAAAGCGGATACATTCCTTTTATGACATCGTTGTACAAATATGCCCATTCTGTAACTGCTTGTTTTGCAAGGTTTTGCGTACGAATTTTGTCAATTTTTGGGAACGCCGAAAGGTCAGCGTAAACATCTTTTATCAAATTTGAAACTTGCTGTTCGCCAACGTAGTAAACTGTCAAAAGCTCGCGGTACACTGATTTTACAAATGGTTTTAACATTGGAATTGTTAGTTCTGCGGCTTCGTCTTGGGCGTTTGTTGCGTGTTTTTGAATTTCTTGAACATTCCATTTTGAAACTTGGCGCAAAAATTTGAATTTTAAATCGGATTCATTTGAGATTTGCGTAAGATAAACTTCTGGGGAAATTTGAATCATCAATTTGATTGTAGAAACAAAAGCCTGAATGTGTTCAACGTATTTTTTTGTGGTGTAAGCACCAAATTTTTTTGTAACTTTTTCCTTGTTTTTGCTTGACATTAAAAAAATAAAATTGAAAACACCATAATCTGGTTTTAGTTGATATTCATCGGACATCATCAGAGAATTCATCAATTTTAAAGTTTTTGCGTCAACAGAAGGCAGGTCATCGTCAAGCCGTGTTTTTTCGCCAACAGAAGAATCCGAATTACCATTTGCCGAAGAAGCGGCATTTGCGCGAGCAGCAACCTCTTTTGCGGACACGCCCGACGCTTTTATTACAGTTTGCCGTTTTTTGTTTGGCAGTTTTGATTCATCAAAAGGAGCAGAGCGTTCGGGAAGAACTTCGCCGCCAAGTTTTTTTACCATTTCTTTTGCTTCGTTAGGGTCTAACGGTCCGATATTTTGCCGCGTATGCTCAAAAGTTCCTGGTGCAAATGAGCGAGCTGGTTTATTTTCATTTGAATTAGCCATGTAAAACTCCTATTTAAAATCAGAGCTGTTTTAGGGCAGCTCGAAAAACTCGTTTTAGATAATTTTTTCGAGATGCCGTCGAGTTCTAAGTCATTGAAATATAACGACTTAGAACATCGTATTTTCAAAGTTACCTCTAAAAATTGCAATTTTCAGAGATTCCCTTTACAGCCGAATATTATATTTTCTTATCAGAGCAGGAAATGCCTTTAGCGCGATTTTTTCTCCTGTAGCGGTTAAAAGTGCGCCGTCTAAAGTACCGTAAATTGTATGGTATTCCGTTTTTGCAATTACTACGCTGATTATATGCATATTATCGGAAATTGGCGTAAATGTTAAATCAACCATATTTTCCGTGTCTTGAATAACCCATTGTTTTGTAATTCCATAATGATGCGTGATTACAACGGGCGGAAGTGGGGTTTCTTTTCCGTCATAAAAAAGCACGTTTCCGTTGTATTTTTCTTGGTCAACGGCATCTTGAGAATCGGAGGCAACCCTAAAAGCAATTTGTTTTTCGCCAATAATTCCTGTTCCTGTAAGGAATTCTCCGATCGAACGGAATTTCATATAAATTCGATTCACGTCTAAAAAGGCACATCCGTCTGCGTCTGGCATTGTTTTTGGGGAATCGAGGAGTGGCTTTAAGGTGATTGCGCCGTGCAATGGTAAAACTGCAAAATAATGCGCTGAACATCTGCGTGTTGTTGGCGCGGGCGACACACAAGTTATTTCTGCCGCTTGAGGTGAAGAAAATTTTCCGCTCATAGCCGCCACTGTAGACGGTCTAACTTCATCGCCTGACAAATTAAAAACAACGGAAAGTTTGTCTTGCGCTCGATTCCAACTTATGCGGATATAGCGGGATTTTTTGTAGCTAGAAGTTGCTGCAATGTCTAATTTATGCGGAACAAAACGTCGGCGCGGTCCCATAACCGAACGATAGCAATATCGTTGCTTGGTGTTTTTGTTCCAAAAGCAAACTTCTGCCATACCAGAAATTTTTGCGTCAAAAAATTCAATAAACCCAATAAATTCCCCAATCGTAAAAAAAAGGGAAAGTCGGCTTTTTATGCGAAGATTCGTTATAAAAACGGGGAGCGGAATCGTTCCATAAGGTCTAAAAACGCCCCTAATATCCAACTTTTCAGGATGCCCTTTAAATGTGCCGAAAACGGGCTTTTTGTGTTTAACAAAACTTTTTGGACATTCCTGTATTTCTCTTGTATACATAAATTTCTTAAAACTATATCACACAAATATGAAAATAACCTTAAAATTGCAAGTTTTTCATTTTAGCCTGTAATGTGAAAGCAGAAATTTTAACTCTTTAATATTTTTTACGCCAAAAACGTGAAGAATCTGCGACATTTCTTTTTTGACCGTAGAAATGCTTACAATAAATTTGTCCGCAAGTTCTGAATAAGACGCATTTGTTGCCAAATATTCATTTAGGATTTTTATTTGACGTTCGGAAAGTCCACATTCTTGTAGATTTAATAAATTTCCTTGTGGCGGGAGTTTTATTTTTGCTTCTTTTGATTGTTTGGGTAACAACGGCGAAAGCATATCTTTTAGTCTTGTGTAAATTGCGTAATAAAATGCAACCATAAAAAGAAATGTTGTGTACACAAGGACACATCGCGCAATTCCGTAAGGAATAACTCCCAAAAGCCAGATGAGCCAAATAAACATTGTAAAAAACACACGCCTGTGAATGTGTTTTATAAAAAATCCGTAGCAAAACAAAAGAACAATCATTGCGGAATACAAAAACATTCCTAAAGTTTCATATCCAGTCCAAGTAGTAAAAAAACTCTGAATTAAAAGAATGGAAACTTCAAGTGATTTTATGCCAGGTTTTATAATAAGCGGAATGCAAGCTAATGCGCAAAGTCCATTTACAACAGGAATTGTAATTTTTGCCACAGGAATCCATGTAGAAGAATCCGCTGGAAGAATCAGACTAATTATAAAAGCAACAGAAAGAATCAGAAATCCAAAAGGCTCTGTTTGCACAATACGATGAAATATGCTAAAATTATGTCATAGGAGCGTAA
>CALCEK010000265.1 GCA_937900125.1 uncultured Treponema sp.
TTCTTTCATATTAATAGATTTTTCAAGTCTTTCTTGAAAAGTAGATAAAACTATGAAATCTTCTGTTTGTTTTAAATCTGGCATAAATTTAAATTCTTCCAAATGTTTTTTTATTTTTTGCTCTTTCTTTATTTTATTCATTAATGAATCATTATATAATTTTTCAAATTTATTATCAATAATATCATAATTCTTTATTTTCCTTTGAGATATTGGTGAATTAATTTTTGGAGTAAAAGTACATTCTTTTTCCAAATTTATTAATTTCTCATTTTGCAAATATAATAATTTATTTTTCACCTTCTTTTCAAATTTTTCCTGATTTTCAAAAAAATCATAAGTTTTCAAATTAGGATCTGTGACTCTATTAGTATTTGTATTTATGTAATTCAAAGGGATATTAATATTATCAATTATCTCTTGGTTATTATTTAAATAATAATTGTCATTATTTTCTAAATCTTTTTTATTATAGATTGTAAGGAGCTTTTAGGTGAGTAAAAACAATTCAAAGAAAAAAAAGATACTTGTCGCCTTTGATTCACAAACGATGCGCAATTTGATTAGTTCTTGTCTTGAAAATGCGGGATATAAGGTGATTCAGGCAAAAGATGGTGTTGAACTTTTAAGCGCAGTTTCTATGGAACACCCAGAATGTGTTTTGGTTTATATAGATTTGCCAGTTATAAACGGCTACAACGCATCTCGAATCATAAAGAATTCAGCTCAATTAAAAGACATTGCAATAATCATTTGCGCCACAGAAGAAACCTCGGTTTATCATTTTTGGTCAGACAACACTTTGAGCAACGGACTTTTTGTTCCAACTGCGGAAAATCTTTCAGAACTTCCAATGCTAATTGAAAACGCCATAATTATAAACGAAACAACTTTTTCTTCTCGCGCACAAAAAAATGCTTTGCAAAACAAAAAGCCACCAACGCAAAATGAACTTTTGCAATTAGTAAGCAATGCCTACGACAAAGAACTTTTTGACCTTTACATAATTCAAAGTGCGTACCGCGCAGAACTTTCTGTATTTAATATGGAAAGTCTTGTTCGGGAAATGATAAAAACAATTTCGGGCGTTTACAATTATGCAGCTTTGGCAATCATAATAAATGCTTCGCCGATTTTTGAATTTTACGACAAGGCACAAAATCTTTCTTCTGAGGAGTTTGAAGATTTTAGGCAAATTTGCCATTCTGATTTTGCGGAAAAACTTGAACTCCACAATGAAGGAAATTGGCAAAGCGCAAAAAAAATTGTTACCAATAACAAAAATGTTTCTGGCGGAGAAAAATTAAAAGTTTACGAAGCTTTTCCCGTTATTCCCGACAAAAATCATCCGTTTACAATTCACGTTTCAAGTTGTCGTGCCGAAAGTTTTAATTCTCGCACACACGAACGCATTGAATTTTTGACAAGCGTTTTTTCTAAATTGATTCAACGTGCAATCACTTTTGAAAAAGCAAATAAAGCCGAAGCCGAAATGCGCAAAGCGTTTAGTCACTTTCTTCCGCCAAAAATAATTGACGATATAATTTCGGGCGGAATGAGAGCGACTGCCACTGTCGGCGAAAAACGCGAAGTTGCCATTTTAATTACCGACATCAGAAATTTCACAACAATCAGCGAAATAAATGAGGCAGAAGATGTTGTTAAATTTTTGAACAACTACTTTGCAATTATGGGGCGAATCATAAAAAAACACGGCGGCACAATCGACAAGTTTATGGGAGACGCAATTATGGCACTTTTTGGTGCGCCCGAAAGCTACAACGATAACGGAAATCGTGCCGCAAACGCCGCACTAGAAATGCACGAAGCAATAAAAGATTTGCAGGTGAATTTGACGCTCCCTAAAAATTATACTTTTTCAATCGGAACTGGCATTCATTATGGGGCAACAATTGTCGGGTCAATCGGAAGTGATGAAAAACGAGAGTACACTGTTATCGGCGACAATGTAAATATTGCTTCTCGAATTGAAGGGCTTACAAAAATCTATGGCGCACAAATTATCATTTCGGAAAGTGTAAAAAATGATTTGCGCGATGGGCAATATGTTCGCCACCTAGACAATGTTCGCGTAAAAGGAAAATCAATTCCCGTTGCAATTTACGAACTTGCAAAAAAAGATTCAAAACTCGATGAAGAATTTCTTCATATTTATAACAAGGCAATAAATCAATATATGATTGGAAACTTTGACCGCGCCGTTGAATATTTTAACGCAACGCTAAAAATTAAACCAGACGACAAAGCGTCAAAAGTATTGCTTGAACGCTGCAAAGTTTACTCCCAGAATCACCCAGAAAATTGGGACGGTTCAGTTACGCTTACAACAAAATGAGGTTTTAAATGGGAAAATATTCGCGCCGATTTGTACAAAAAGATTTTGAACATCAACTACTCGATGCTGGAAAATTGCCAAACATAATTTCTGGGCTTTGCACAGCCACTTACCTTTTTGTGTTTTCTGGGATTCCTTTTGGAACTATGGAAAAAACTTTAACGGCAAAAATAATCGCATCTCTTGTAATAGTGCTTTTTCTTTTGCAATTTGCGCTTGCCCCATTTACAAATCACATTTTAATAAATCCCATTCACGAAGAACTAAAAAATTGGCAGCGCATTGACAAAAAAAAGAGAACCACTTTAGTACGCAATCTTATGACTCTTCCCGCAAGAATCGCGCTAAAAGTTTTTGCCATTCTTTTTGTGGGCGAACTGCTCTGGCTTTTTGGAATACAATTTGCGCTTTACAGTATGTCGGGGGGAACATTTTTGTTTTGCCTTTTAACATTTTTTACAGGAGCATACACAACTTCTCTTTTGGCATTCGGATATTCAAATCGAATTTGCTCGTCATATAGCAAACAAATAATAAAACTCGGCGTGGATTCGGAAATTGTTCAAAAAGATAAATATTATGGTCCTGGATATTTTTTGAGCATTTTTTTATACATAATAATTCCTTTTTTTGAAATCACCACTTTGCAAATTCTTTTTTTGTATCAGCTCAACTCAAGTCAAACTCGTTTTGCAGGAAGTTCTCGTGCAGAAACTATTACACTTCTTTGTATGATTCTTTGCAATTTTATAATTTGTGCGGGAAATGCTTTTTTCTTTTTTTTCCAGAACGAAAAAAGTTTGCGCCTAATCAATTCAGTTTTAAAAACGATTACGTCAGGTTCTTCAGTTCCAGGCACATATCTTCCTACTGATTTGAGAAGTGAATTGGCTTACACCATATTTATAATCAACAACATAATGTCTTATTTGCAATCAATAATTGTTGACATTGGACACACAAGCACAAACCTTTTAAGAGCAACCCAAGAACTTTCTGTAACTTCAAAACAAATGGAAGACACCTCTTACGTTCAGGCGGAAAGTGTAAAAGAATGTCTTGCAATTATGGACAATACAAAAGAGCTTCTCACAAAAATAAATTCGCACGTTTCTTCAGTTGCAGAAGATGCGGAATTCACTTTAAACAGCATAAACGAAGGTTCTAAGCTTTTGCAAAAAAATAATAACAAAATGCTCGAAATTACAAATGCAAACTTAGAAACAATTACTGGCATAAAAATGCTGAGTGAAAAAATTGAAACCGTCTGGAATATTATCAATACGATCGATTCGATTGCAGCTCGCACTAGAACAATAGCTTTTAATGCTGAAATTGAAGCGGCTTCTGTTGGCGATGGCGGGGAGAATTTTCATATTGTCGCAAATGAGATTCGCCGTCTTGCCTCTACAATTACAGATTCCACGCGGGACATTCGAGAACGAATCACAGGGATTCAACATTCTTCGGACAATTTAATAATCACCTCAGAAGGTGGCACAGAAAAAATCCGCGAAGAAAGCGAATTGCTTTTTAATCTAAAAGAAAAAATTGACAAGTTAAAAATTTCAAGTGAAGTTACGGCAGAAAGTGCTACAGAAATTCAGAATATAGCAGGAATGCAGGATTCAGGCTTTGTACAAATAAAATCTACTCTCAAACAATTAAGCGAAGGCTTTGCACAATTTACAATGTCGGCAACAACAATCAGCACTTCGGTACAGAGCATTCAAGAAACCGCAATGGAACTTATAACTTTGCAAAACAACGGAGGGGCGGCGGATGTTTAAAAAATTTTTCTTCCATATAATTTATCAGCGCAAAAAAGAATCTTTTACCGCATACGTTTTTAGAATCTGCGCTCCAGCAAATATTATGGCAGCCGCATTTATGTTTTTGTATGCTGCATTTTTTCTAAAAATGACCGCAGAAGATTTTACAAAAAACGCATTGTACTTTGCACTTGCGGGAATCACTGTACAATTTGTAATTGCTCCGTTTACAAATGCGCTTGTTACCAAAAGGATTTCAAGAGATTTGATGTTCTTAAAAAATATGAAATTAAGCGATATTGAAAAAGAAAATTTGCTCTCAGAAATTCTCGAATATCCAAAATCAAAAACCATAGAAGTATTTTTTGTATTTTTGATTTACGGAATCGCATTTAACATTATTTTGTATCTTCAAAGAAAAATAAATTTTTCAACAGCACTTATTTTATACCTTTGTTGCACTTTCGTAGCGTATCTTTCCGCAATTTTAGCATCTTATTTTATTGCAACTATTTGTTGCCAAAAAGCCGTAAATCTGATTGAAAAAGACCAAGACAAAAAATATTCCGTTGGGAAAAATGTTTTTCGCTATTCGCTTACAACTTTGTTTTTGCTCTACATAATTTTTCCGATTTTTGCTTGTCTTTGTTTAACATTCATCTTTCTCCTTTACAACAAAGCTTTAATTACAACAACGGAAGAACTTTTAAAAATACTTTTTAATTTGAGCGTTCTAAGTTTTGCGGAACTTATTACAATCACGTTGTTTGCATTTTTGTTTTTTGGACGAATCCACAATTATAACAACAGTATGCAAAAAGGACTCCTTTCAATTGACAAAACTAATTTAAAAGCTTCAAGTTTGATTCCAGTTGATTTGTTTACAGAAATTTCTTACAGTATGTATCTTATAAATCGTACAATCGTGTTGTTTAAAAATTTGATGGAAAACACCGCAAAAATAAATGAACGACTAAACGGAAACGCGCAATCACTTTCGGCAATCGTAAAAGAATCGGAAAGCACTTCGGTTTCTCAGCTTGCAGGAATTGAAGAAATTCTTGCAACAATGCGTAGCTCGCTTGAACAAACAACATTAATCGAAAGAAAAATCGGAGAAGTAAACAATGTTGCCGCAAAGACAAAAGAAAATGTCATAGAAGGTTTTGAAAGCGTAAAGAAAACTGGCTTAAAAATGCAAGAAGTAATTCAGGCAAACCAAAGCACAATTTTAGGAATTCAAAGTTTAAACAATAAAATAAATTCTATTTGGGACATTGTAAACTTAATTGACAGCGTTGCCGATCAAACAAAAATTATCGCCTTTAATGCTGAACTTGAAACAGAAAATATGCAAGAAGAAAAGGAACGTTTTGAAAACGTTGCCTCAGAAATTCGTTCTCTTGCAAGCGGAGTTATGAGTCTTACCGAAGAAATTCGTTCTCAGATTCAAGAAATTCAGCAGTCAAGCAATGAACTTATTTTAAGCGGAAAAGCAGGTTCCAAAAAGTTTTCAGAAGGAAATGAACTTATTTTAGCATTGGAAGAAAACTTTGAGAAAATCGACAATTCTGCAAAATTAACTGCCACTTCTTCAGAAGTGATTCAAAAAGTCATTGTAGAACAAAAGTTGGCATTTGACGGAATTGTTGAACAGCTTGAACAAATTAACGCAAGCCTTGAAAACTTTAAATCCGCCGCAAACAATATTTCGGACACAGTTCAAGAACTAGGAAAAAACTCAAGTCACCTAACAAGTTTGTACATTTCTAAGGAGGAAGAAAAATGATTAAAATGACGCTGGAAAGGAAAATAATTTTAAATAGTCTTGTGCCCGATATTTGTTCAGCACTCGTTATTTTTTGTTACACAATAGTTTCCACACAGCTTCCATTCGGCTACATTTTTCCCGCATTGCGCTTTTTGCTGATTATGATTGTCATTGCACAATTTGTAATCGCACCATTTTTTGACCATTTAGCGTACAGTAAAATTTCTGCGCGTGTTGAAACTTTTTTACAAACGGGCTTAGACAAAAATGAACGCACCAAATTACTAGAAGACCTTTCGCACGTTCCGTTTACCTGCGCTGTAATGACAATTATTTATTTTGTCATCGGTTCAATTATGCTTTCTTGTATGTACAGTTTTACTTTGCATTTAAGCCGCCCAGTTAATATGCTTTCTTTGAGCGAATGTTTGTATGGTTCATTTATCAGCGGGCTTTTTGCGTACAACTATTGTAGACGCATTTGTTCAAAATATGCGTATAAAATTGTTGCAAAAGGAATTGACAAAAGTTACATTATGAAGCGAGGCTTTTTAAGTACAGGAATAGGGATGCAGATTTTTCTTTTTGTGGGGATTCCTATTATTTGCACTGGAGTTTTAAATGCCTATATTTTAGTCATAGGCTATTTGCCACTCGATAATCCTAGTTTGTGGCCTTCTGAAAACCTCCAGGTACGGCGCGCTGTTTTAACAACATTTGTAAACGTATTTTTACAAACATCGCTTGCGCTTTTGTTTTTCTTGAGATTAGATGCTAGTAACAAAAAAATGGAAAGCGCACTTGAAGCTATGACGCAAAGTGATTTAACAAAAGCAAAACTTTTAGACACCGACATTCGCGATGAAGTTTCTTACAATCATTTTCTCGCAAATGAGATGTTGCTTTTGTTTAGGTCAATTTTAAATCGTTCAATACAAATTGCACAGCAAGTTGACGATTCTGCGAGTCACTTAAAAAATTTTTCCGCAAAGACCGAAACTACGGCAAACGAACAATCTACAAGTGCAGATGAAATTGTTGCCACAATGCATTCGGCAAAAGAACTTTCGCACAAAATCAGCACAGAAATAACTGATGTTACAGAAATTGCGCATCAAACTGCCGAAAATGTTTCTGAAGGACTTGAGCTTTTAAAACAAAACCTTGACAAAATTTCTGCAATCTCAAATTCAAATTTAATAACAATCAGCGGAATCCAAGAAACGAACGAAAAAATAAACACCATTTGGAATATTGTTTCAATAATAAATTCAATCGCTGACCAAACAAAAATTATAGCCTTTAATGCTGAACTAGAAGCGTCAAATGTTCGCGATGGAGAAATGAATTTTAAAAATGTCGCAAATGAAATTCGGCGTTTAGCAAATCGCACAATGGATAGCACAAAAGAAATCAAAGAAAGAATCAGCGATATTCAAGCCGCCTCTGATTCTCTTTTGCAATCTTCGCAAAGAGGCACCGAACAAATTTCACATGGAATGGAAATGGCGCACTCGCTTGCAGAACGCTTTGCAAACATAAAGGAGTCTTCAGAATCAAATGCGCAGGCTTCGGAACAAATAAAAACTCTTATCAATCAAGAAACAGAAGCCTTTGAGCAAATTTTTACAACGCTTAATCAAATCAGTATAAGTGTAGAATCTTTTAAATCTTCAATTCACACAATAACAAGCACGGCGGCGCAATTAAAAGATAGCGCATTAACCTTGAGTACAATCAACACAGATGATTCAACTCAAAATATTATGTAATGGAGAATCGCATGGCAAAACTAAATTTAAACTTTGAAGAAAAAATTTTTAGGCAGAGCATTGCGCCGAACGTGTTAGCAGGCTCAGTAATTTTTTTGTATTCGGGATTTGCGATTTCTTTTCAAATGAAACAAATTCCGCTTGCACTTGTTGCCCTCACAATAATCGTCCTTATTGCAGAATTTGTTTTTTCTCCATTGACAAATGGAATTTTAACAAAAAATTTAAATCAAAGAATCCAAAAATGGAATGACGGAGAATTAGAAAGCGACAGGGAAAGAACAATTTTGTTTGAAGACCTAATGCTTTTTCCGCTCAAAAAAGCCATACAAACTTACATTTATTTTATTGTATGTTCGGGACTTATGGCGATTTGTTGCCATTTTATTCCAACAATTAAAATCGACTGGAAAACATTGCTTTTGTCTTTTATTTGCTGCTCGTTTGGCACTTATATTGTTGCGCTTTTTACGCTCACAAATTCAGAAAGCATTTGTTTTCCTTATGCCACTCGGCTTATTTCTGACGGAATTGACCAAGAATATGTAAAAGAAAAAAAACATTTTGGTTTAACCTTAGGATTGCGCACTTTTGTTTACTTGATAAATCCAGTTCTTTATTCAAATGGAATTGTGTGTCTTTTGATTTTGTGGGGATATGGGAAAGTGAATGGAGCACTCGAATCTCCTATTGCGCAAGTTATAAAAGTGAGCATTATTTCTGTTGCAAACATTTCAATTAGTCTTTCGCTTTGCATTTTGTATTTTAAACACATTCAGCTCAACACAAACAAATTAAAATCAACGCTCACAAATGTTATAACAACGGGCGCAACTTACAATTTTACCGAAACTACTTTGTCCGACAAAATGGAATACAATATTCACCTTTTGAATCAAGTAGTTCAGGCGTTTAACTCTTTGCTTGAGCGGGCGGCAATAATCGGAACAAATGTCCTTACAACAACGGAAAATCTTACGGCAACTTCAACTGAATTTTCTTCAACGTCAAATGAGCAAAGTGCTGCGGTAAAAGAAATTTCTACAACGATGAAAGATTCAAACGCGCTTTCTCAAAATATTTCAAATCGAATAAAACGAGTTCTTGCCGACACAAAAGACACTTTTGACGATGTTTCTTCGAGCTTTGAAATTTTACGGGAAATTATTTCGCAAATGGAAGAAATTGATTCTACTAACACCACGATAATCGGCGGAATAAAAAATCTTGAACAGCAAATTCATAATATTGGCGATGTTGTTTCAATCATAACAGACATTGCAGACCAAACTAGAATAATTGCCTTTAATGCCGAGCTAGAATCTGTAAGCGCAGGGAAAGACGGACATTCATTCCACATTGTTGCAACAGAAATTCGCCGTCTCGCTTCTAGTACAATCGATAGCATAAATGAAATCAATATTTCAATCATAAACATTCAAAATGCTTCCGCAAATTTAATTGAAGCTTCTGAGGGCGGAACAAAACAAATCGATGAAGAAACAAAACTCGCCCACGATTTGGAAGAGCGTTTTACAACAATTGATAGTCTTGCAAAAACCACATCGCAAAAGATGGACGACATTTCGCAAATTATTGCGCAACAAACTATTTCTTTTGCGCAAATTGAGCAAACGCTAAACAATATGAGTTCCGAGCTAGAATCGTTTACGCAAAATACAAAAACAATAAAAGACATTACCGCAAATATGCAGCAGATTGCCTCAAATCTTTCAAATATGCAGGAGGAAAACTAAAAAAACGCGCAAAGTTTAGAGCAATGGAGTTTTTGTTTCGGCAACAACGCGCAAAATATTTTCCATTACTCTAAAACTTATCTCTGTAAGACTTTGCACATTGTCGTTTGGCGTGTGAAATAATTTCCAAGTGAGCGGCATTCTTTCTTTGTACGAATATTCAACATAATCTGGAGAAAGCCGTTCTTGCCTAGAAGATTCCCGATTCATCACGGCGAGTTCAAGATTTTTATTGTGGAGAAGTTCGCGCGAATACAAAACCGCCTCTTCTGCAGGGAGGAGCGTAATTGCAACCGCAGGAATTCCACAAGCTAAAAATGAAGCATTGTCGCTATACGGAACAGGAAGTGTCATCCACCTACCTGGACTTGCACGGCGCAAAATATTTTGTGCGCGGTTATACAATTCATTAAATTGCTGAACAAACGCTTTTGAAGTTCCATTAGGCAAAATTGTCCTAGCAAGAATTGGAACTTCTCCCCTTCCGCAAGAATCAAAAACGTAAACATCGTCATTTGTAATTCCAAGTCGCCTAAACACCGAAGCAATTCCATACGCGCCCTGCTCGGTAACACCCCTATTCCACCCAAGTTCCTCGCCATCGGTAAAAAAAATGCGCACATTGTGAAACATCGGGTAAGAAGCAAGGCGCACCGCCCAAGACATAATTTGCCAGTCCGCCGCACTATTGTCATTTGCACCAGGGCTACCTTCTACGCGGTCGTAATGGGCAATTACGGTTTTTATTTTGTACTGAGGATTATATTGCGATTTAGGAAACTGCACCAAAATGTGATTTTTTCCGTCAATAACAGTTCGTGCTGATTTTACACCATGTTTTAAAAGCCACTCTTGAATAATGTCAGCGCGAGGAGCATTTGGTTCAATGTACGAATAAAATTCCTTATCCAAAAAATCCATACAATTATTATACACGCAACTTTTCTGTTTGTAAAATACAAATTTGCCATGCCCCTAATTACATGGCAAAACATACACTTTGTAACACGTCCAAAAATTTTTATTCAAGCGGAACAACACCTTTCGGGACAAAATCGCCACGCAAGGCTGCAAACAAGGCTTTAAAAGAATAAAGTGAATAACTGTAACCGCACAAAATGGTGTCAGCAAATTCAAAGCCATCAAGAACCCAAACTGGCGACATTATCGAAAGCACAATTACATTATTTCCCGCATCTTTTAGGCGTTTTGCAATGTTTGAAGAATGTCGGTCAGAAACGCAAACAATTACCGTATCGTATCGCTTTGCGGTAGAAAGAAGATATGTCGCATTCCATTCGTTGTAATTGCTTTGGTCATCTTTTATTGTAGAAGAAAAATAATAGGATTCGGATTCTGGGTAAAACTTTTTTCCAATTTCGTGAAACTCCTTATAAGTGCCTGCCAACAAAACTGATTGCTTTTTTTTGCTTGCAAATGGATACATTGTTCCGCCCCGCAAAAGTGAAATTGAGCGGCAAGCCTGTTCCAAAAAAAACTTTTGTCCATCTTTGTCTGGAATGTTTTGATAAATAGTTGATTCGTCTGGGAAAAGTGGCGCAGGAGTGCTTCCCTTAAAATAATTTAGCTTTGCATAAACAACTCTAAATGCCGCATCCATAACGCGCTCTTTAAAATCTGAAACACTCGTCATTCGTTCAAGATTTTTTACCCACAAATTATCGTTTAATCCCGCAGTTGAAGAAGAAATTACAATGTCATTTCCCGCCTCAATCGCCATTGTAACCGCCTTTGTGAGCGAACCTGCAAACATAGTCGCCCCGTTCATCGTCATATCATCCGTAATAATCAAACCTTTAAAGCCTAGCTCGCCACGCAAAATTTCTTGCAAAAAAGTTTTAGAAAGGCTTGCGGGAGTTCCGTCCTTTTCAATTTGTGGAAAAGAAAGATGCCCACTCATAATCGCAGGAATGCCCGCTTGAATCAAATAACGAAAAGGAATCAATTCTCTGCTCATAAGAGTTTTAGAATCAATGTTGATTTCTGGAAGCCGCCCGTGAGAATCAAGGCTTGTGTCCCCATGACCTGGATAATGTTTTGCGGTTGGAAGAACACCAGCGGCAAGGCTTCCCATAGCAAATGCCTCGCCCAAAACACCAGCATTAACCGCCCCTGAACCAAAAGAGCGCGGTCCAATCACCGTAGATTCCAAATTCGTGTACAGGTCAACCGTTGGCGCAAAATTCATATTTATTCCAAGCGTTGCAATTTCTTTGTTAATATAATACCCCGAATAGTAAGCGTCGGAGGCAAATCCCGAAGCTCCAATTGCCATGTTGCCAGGCGTTTCACTGGTGTCACCCTTAACGTGCCTAATCCAGCCGCCTTCTTGGTCAGTTGCAACAAAAAGCGGAATCTTAAATCGCCTTCCCGCCGCTTCCGTTTGCAAAAGTCTAACCGAACGGGCAACCTGCGTAATGTTGTCAGTGTTCCAGCCGAAAACTTTTACGCTTCCTAAACCGCGTTGTAAAACCCAAGAGTTTAAAAGTGCACTCGGCTCCGTACCCGCCCAGCCAAACATC
>CALCEK010000266.1 GCA_937900125.1 uncultured Treponema sp.
GTGCTCAAGAGATGCAAAATGTTGGCAACTGGATGGATATTTTAGATAATGCTCAGCCTGATGAAGAAGATATTTTAAAGAATCCCCAAAAGTATCGGGTTCTTACTGGGGACAGACCTACAGGAAGGCTTCACATTGGGCATTATTTTGGAACACTGCAAAATCGTGTACGTTTGCAAAATCTTGGCGTTCAGTCGCTCATTTTAATTGCGGACTATCAAGTATTAACCGACCACGATGCGTACCAAGAAATTAGTCAAAACACAAAACAACTTGTTATCGATTACCTAGCGGCAGGAATCGACCCAAAAAAAACGATTATTTATCCACACAGTTATGTGCCAGAAGCAAATCAGCTAATGCTTCCATTTTTAACGCTCGTTACAAGTGCCGAACTTGAGCGAAATCCCACCGTAAAAGAGGAAATCCAAAGCGGAATGGCAAATGGCAAAATAAAAACTGTAAATGCGGGAATGTTGACTTATCCAGTGCATCAAGCGTGCGACATTCTCTTTTGCAAGGGAAATATTGTTCCCGTTGGAAAAGACCAACTTCCGCACATTGAGCTTACACGGACTATTGCAAGGCGATTCAATGAAAAATTTTGCGCAAACAAAGAGCCTGTTTTTCCAGAACCGCAGGGGCTTCTTTCTAAAGTGCCACACGTTATGGGGCTTGACGGCGGACAAAAAATGAGCAAAAGTCGCGGAAATGCGATTCTTTTGAGTGCAACTGAAGATGAAACTGCAAAGTTAATCAAAAAAGCAAAAACTGACGGAGAGCGGTTTATCAGCTACGACCCAAAAAATCGCCCAGAAGTTTCAAACTTGCTTATGCTGATTTCTCTTTGCACTGGAGAAGAGCCAGAAGCTATTGCCGCTAGAATTGGAGATGGCGGCGGTGGACTTTTAAAAAGCACACTTACAGAAGCCTTAAACGAAACTTTAAAACCTTTGCGCACCAAACGTGCCGAATTAGAAAAGAATCCAGACTATATTCAACAAGTATTGCTCGATGGTTCTAAACGCGCAAGAGAAATCGCTATTCAAACACTCAACGAAGTCCGTAGCGCAATGAATATGGAAATCTAAGAATATTTTTACTGTTTGCTGAAATTGCCCCGAAGAATCTACAGATATTTCGCGGGCAACGCCCTATCGCTCAAACATGACGGCATCGCCGCTTTTTAATTGCCGTTTCTTTTTATCTTGTCAAGCGTTTTATTAACGCCACGCCTTACTTCTTCTACAATTTCGTCCGTCATTTGTGCGCGAAGCCTTTCATTTTCGGGAGTTTCTTCTATTACAACAGGCGTTTTGTCCTGCGGAACGAAAAGCTGGTAGACTT
>CALCEK010000267.1 GCA_937900125.1 uncultured Treponema sp.
CACGTCTATTTCATAGACACTTTTTGTTCCGTTAAGGACGCTTACTGTACGTTCAACACCCATTCCTGTGTCAACGCATTTTCGTGACATCTCATTATAATGCCCCGCAGAGTCCTTGTTGTATCCCATAAAAACGTTGTTCCAAATTTCAAGGTATTTTCCGCAATGACACCCTGGCTTACAATCTGGACCGCATTTTTCCTGCCCATTATCATAAAAAATTTCTGTATCAGGACCGCAAGGACCTGTTTGACCAGCAGGCCCCCACCAATTATCTTCACGTGGGAGGAAAAAAATCCGTTCACGCGGAATTCCCATTTCTTCCCAACGCGCAGCCGCTTCTTCATCACGAGGAATTTCAGAATCCTCAGTTTTTTCACCTGCAAAAACAGTAACATTCAATTTTTCGCTAGGAATTCCCAAATAATTCGGGTCAGTTAAAAACTCATAACTCCAAGCGATAGATTCTTTTTTAAAATAAGAGCCAAGACTCCAGTTTCCAAGCATTTCAAAAAACGTAAGATGACTTGAATCGCCTACAGAATCGATGTCTCCCGTACGAACGCATTTTTGGTAATCAGTAAGTTTGTCGCCTTCAGGATGAGTTTCGCCTAAAAGATACGGAACTAGCGGTTGCATTCCCGCAGTTGTAAAAAGCACAGTTGGGTCGTTATTCGGCAAAAGGGATTTTCCGCTGATTTCTGCGTGTCCCTTAGACTTAAAAAAAGCAATATATTTTGAACGTAATTCGTTTACAGTCATAGTCTTTCCATATTAAATAATAACAATATTTTAGTCAATGCAAAACTATCTTGACTAAAATGGGATAAAGTGCATAAATATACATAATATTGTATAAATTGTGAATAGATTTTCAAAAAAACACACGCTCGCACTTGATAAACCTTGTTAGGAAATTTCAGTTTTTGAACGGGCATTGATTTTGAGGTTTTGATTTGAAAGAAAGAATAACCCGATTAAAAATTATACGCAGATTGATAAAAAATTATCGAATTGAAAGTCAAGAAGAACTTTTAGGTTATTTGCAAAAAGAAGGCTTTGAAGTTACACAAGCAACGCTTTCGCGCGACCTTAAACTTTTAAAAGTTGGAAAAGTAAGCGACGGTCACGCGGGTTACGTTTACACTTTGCCAGACGATGACGAACGCCGAGAAAGTGAACAAATTTACGTTCAAGATTTTTTACGTGGCTATGTAAGCATAGATTACAGCGGAAATATTGTTGTAATAAAAACATTCGGGGGGCATGCGGACAGTGTTTCTAATGCGCTTGATGCCTTAAATCTTGACGAAATTTTGGGAACAATCGCGGGCGACAACTGCATTTTTGCCTGCCTAAAAGAAGGTGTTTCTGGGGAAGAATTTTTGCAAACTTTAAAATTAAGAATTCCCGAATTGGAGGACGAATAAAATCTTTGCATTTTTATAAATGTAAGTTCTAAAATCCTCAAAGTAACAAAAACTCTTTAATAAAAACAAGATTTGTGGTACAATTTTAACATTAAACTTGGTAAAGAAATTTCAGTTTCAGAACAGGTTTATTTTACAAAACTGCAATTTTTGAGAGGAAAATGATGTCAGAAATTTCTTGGAACAATTTAACTTCACTTGAAAGTTTTAAAAAATTAACAGCCCTAAACAAACCGATTTCTTTGGCAAATGCACTTTCGGGCGAAAATGGAGCAAAACGAGTTGCCACCTCGTCTGTTCCAATGGGAGCGGGACTTTGTTACAATTATGCCGCAAAACAAGTTGACGAAAAAGTGCTTTCTATTTTTTCTGAGCTAACAAAAGAAGCTCAACTCCTAGAAAAATTTGAATCCCTTTATAATGGAGAAATTGTCAATACTGGCGAAAAACGAATGGTTTTGCACCACTTAACTCGCGGGCAATTGGGAAAAGATGTTATTGTAGATGGCGTAAACAAACGTGATTTTTATGTAAAACAACAAAATGCAATCGCTGATTTTGCAAAAAAAGTCCATTCAGGTGAAATTAAAAATGAAAACGGAGAAAATCAACTTGAATTTAGAAGTTTTAGATAAAAGAGAGGAAAAAAATGAAATTACAATATTTAGTAGTAATATTTTTAGCAATAATGTTACCATTAGTTCTAATATTATCTCAATATGTAAGTACACAAATAGATGTATTAGGAGATAAAACAATGTATGATACAGCACTTTTGGGAGCTACGTTTGATACAATGTCTGCATACGAATTAAATACAAGAAACACAACTACTTCATCAGTTATTGGAGAAGACAT
>CALCEK010000268.1 GCA_937900125.1 uncultured Treponema sp.
ATACCACTTTGGAAAGCCTTTAAAAAGCCCTTTTAAATACTTTTGAAACTGGCTCATATCTGTAGCCATTTTTATAGGAGTTAAGAATGCGCCAGCTACTTTGCTAACCGAATTACCGTTAGCAGGTTCAATAACTTTAACAATTTCACCAACTCCCGCTTTAAATTTAACGTTTTTATTTTCTTCATAGTATTTTGTCAGAGTTTTTGCAATTTGACTTGCAATAAAATTTGCAACTTGTCTAATAAAATTAGACACAGCCTGAATCAACTTCTTGAATGCGGCTACAATCATTTTAAAGAACTCTTTTACTTTGTCACCGAATCCTTCCATTCCGTAGGCGAACGGATCGAAGCCCTCGACACCCATCTTGGAAATCTCGACACCAGTGGCAAAACGCTGGTTGATTTCCGTGAGCACATGGTCAGCCATGATTCCAATGGACTCAGACTCACCGAGATATGCTTCGGCGCTCATAGCGAAAGATTCTGTACTTGTATCAGCTTTATCCGCAAATGCACTCAAAAGACCAAGAGCGTTTGAAAGAGCAACATCTTCCAGAGAAAGTGCACCGGTGTTAATTCTGTGAGCACCAGAGACAAAATCCTCAACGCTAAAGTCATTACGGAGAAGCGGAGAAATGGTTTGTTTCTTTACCATAACAGAGGCAGCTACCCGCCTTCGTTACGGTTTATGTCGTTTTTGGAATTAGAACCCGCTCAGAGTCTTGCAATTTCCTCCGCAGAAAGCCCCGTTGATTTTGTGATAATCGCATAGTCAACGCAGACTGCTTTAGTATAATCGCTGTGTTACGAGCAGCCTCTGCTTTTCCGATATTGATTCCCTCACGCTTGACCGCCAGTCGCGGTCGAAAAGTTTTTGCCGTTCCATGCGATGCACCATTGTGCCACAGTTGGGGCAAAAGTTTGAGTCATCTCTGAGTGTTTCTCCGCAATTTTTAGAGGTTTCCTTATTTTTTAGGCTGAAAGCCAGCCTACAGCTCCAGTATAAACGGCAGGCGGTGACAAGTCCTGTCACGGCTACAGAAAAAATATGATTTTTCCGTTTGCCTACATGAGCATGGGTGAGTTTTCATCGTCAGGCTTCTCATCGTCGCCTATGTCCTGCGCGGGAATCTCTGGATGCGCCTTCCCGTCAAGGCTGTCGAGCAGGAACTCCATCACGTGGCCGCCCATCATGGACTGGAAATTCTCGATGAACGAAAGCGTGCCGTCCGCATTCCTTCGGTAGGTCAGGTGGAAGCCGTCGCTCCGACCGGGGAAAAGAATATGGAGTGTGTCGCCGTTCTTTTTGTCCTTCTCCACATACGAGCTCCTGCCACAGTCGGGCGATGCCCATTCCTCCACGTTCGGGATGACGTCGGGGATTTTTTCTCCCGCGCCCTTTCCCTGCGGGATGATTTTTTTGAAGAGCGCAAGTGGCTCAAGCTTAAAATCGCGGTTGTCATGGTAGCCCTCCGTGATGTAAAGCAAGTGCCACGCCTCCCACGCATAGATGAGCCTTATGGGGCGCAAAAGGATTCCTGTGCCATCGGACTTTGTGCCGAGTGCGCACAGCCTTCCGTCCATCGCCTCAAGAAGCTTTTCCGCAAGGCTAAAGTCGCCAGAGCCTGAGAGCGCGACCTGTATGTTCTCGCGCACGGTGCGCCCCGTTATCTGTGGGGAGTTACCCGCGTGGTCAAGGATTGCTTGGAATGTCTCCTGAACCTTGGTCTTGTAGAACGTGCCAGAAAAGAGCGATTCTAGGAGCCGCTTTGAGAGGAGCAGCACCGAGAGGTCGTCATCGGTGAACACAATGTCCGAGAGCGCGAAGCGCGGGTTTGTATAGAAATAGCCGTTTTTCTCCTCGTCGTACACAATGGGAGCAGAAAGCTCCGTTTCCATGTAGGCGAGGTCGCGCAGTATCGTGCGCTTTGACACGCCCAGCTTTTCCGCTATCTGCGCCGCTGACGGGCATCGCCCCTCGCGGATGAGCTCGTCCACCTTGAACATTCTGCGGTATGCGGATTTGTATTTCTCTTCCATCGTAAAATCCTCCTATTGTAGTATATCATACTATGCGCCTAGTGACAGGTCTTGACGCACTTAGAGTAAATAAGCTGCATTTTGTAAAGAAATAGCCATATTTTTTGAAAAAAAAATAAATTTTTTTGCGTTTTATTTCCTATATTAAAAATATCTTGTATAATTGATGTACAAGGGGGGAATAATGAGTTACAGAAGACGTTTTAGAAGGCATGGAAAAGGTGGAGCAATTTCTGAAGGGGCAAAAACAAATGCTGAACGAAGAGTTTTAGCGTTTTATCTTTATCAGATGAGTTTGTTAGAAATTGACGATGACGATATAATGGAAAAATCCATTGTTGCAATCTTAAAATTGTCTGAAAAACTCGGAAAAAAAGAAAAGCTAAATGATTTCCTTTTAAAAATCGTTTCTACCCTTGTAGTAGAAGGTCGCTTAACTCCGCTTTCAACGGAAGAAAAAGACAATGAAATTTGTTTTGATTATTCTTCAGTTCCTTACGCTTATGAAGAGGACAAAAGAGTTGACCGCCACATTCCAAGTGGGCTAAGAAATATTGACGAAATCATTGTAAACTTTTTCCGCGTAGCAGTTATTTCTAACGATGAAAATTTACTCCCCGAAATAATTGCGAATTTCCTTGTAAGAAAAAATCCCGCAAACGATATGCGCCTTTTAGATTCCATTCCAGCCTACGTGCAAAGTGTTTTAGAAAAAAACACAGAAGTTGAATTTGTGAGCAACTCGGTGGGACTTTCCGAAAACGAAACGCGGCTTTTAACGCTGTACGCGCGGCTTTATTCAAACCAACTTTTTTCTGAGTTGTACAATGATTTTACTAGAGACCTTAGACATCGGATAAACCAAAAAATTTTGGGACTTTCTCCGCACAATTATTCTGCACTCATTCGGGCGGATAGCAAATTGCGAGCTTTTGGTTTTTTAGACGACGAAGGTTTTATTCAAGATGATTTTTTGGAATGTATTGAAGCGCAAAATATGAAGCCGTTTTTTGCCGATTTATTGAAGGAATTGACTGGAACGCCGTATCCTTTGGATTCTTTTAATGTAAATGCAGACACCACAAAAATTATGCGCAAGATGCTTTCTAGCTCCGAAGCAGTTTCTTTAATGCTTTACGGAAAACCAGGCAGCGGCAAAACGGAATATGCTCGCGCACTTGCATTAGAAAGTGGGCAAAAGGCGTACATTTTTAAAAACGAGCGGGAACTTGCACATTCAGACAACGATGTTTTGTGCCGCTTAAACTGCCTTCTTTCATTTTCACAAAAGGATTCTGTGATTGTCATTGATGAGGCGGACACTCTTTTGCGTACCCGCGACACAATTTTTGGCTTCCTTTCTCCAAACAATTCTAAGGGAATTGTAAATAAAATGTTAGAAGAAAATAACAATAAAACAATCTGGATTGTGAATTTTACTTCTCAAATTGATGAAAGCACTTTGCGCCGATTCACTTATTCATATAAATTCGAGGCAATGCCAAAAAGTCAGCTCCGCGCAATTGCAGAATCAAAACTTGCTCCGCTTTCTTTGGATTCTCAAACAAACACGCAAATTCTTGACCTTATGGAACGCTACAGTGTTACGGGTTCTTCGGTTGACAATGTTGTAAAAACCATAAAGTGCTTGTCAAATTCGGAAGAAAATGAAAAATCCCCTGATTCCCCTAATTCTCCTGATTCCCTTGTGCAATGCGTTCAGTCGGTTTTAAAAGAAAACGAACTTTTGATAAACGGAAAAAGTCAAATGCGGGAATCGGTTACGAGCAGTTACGATTTGACCGCGCTAAATGCAAGTATGCCCCCAGAACAAATTGTTCGAATGATTGAAAACGCTAAAAGTTTTGCGGAAAAAAATTTGACAGCGCAAAATACTGGAATTAGAATGCTTTTTTACGGATTGAGCGGCACAGGAAAAACGGAATTTGCTCGTTACATTGCGCAAAAATTGGGAAAGAAAATCCTTTTAAAACGTGCTTCTGATATTTTGGGAATGTACGTTGGCGAAACTGAAAAAAATATTCGCGATGCTTTTGAAGAAGCTAGTCGTGCCGAAAGTATTTTGCTCTTTGACGAGGCGGACAGTTTTTTTGCCGACCGAAAAGACGCGGAGCATTCTTGGGAACGTACAAGGGTAAATGAGTTTTTAACTCAAATGGAAGAATTTTCTGGGATTCTAATTTGCACCACAAATTTAAAGGAAATTATGGATTCTGCGATGAACAGACGATTCCATCTTATCGTTGAATTTAAGCCACTTACAAAAGAAGGAATTTATTGTATGGCAGAAAAATATTTTCCTTCAATTCAGTTTTCGGACAAAGATTTTTCTCGCTTAGAAAATCGCAAATCTATTACACCAGGTGATTTTGGAGTCCTCCAAAGTAGAGTGCGCTTTATGGACCAAAACATAATTTCTTCTTCATATTTAACAGATGAGCTTTTAAAAATGCAAGATGAAAAAGAAGGTGGCTCTCACACAATTGGATTTTTTGGCGCGTAAAAATTACGGTTTGCCGCGCAGTGTTTTGAAAACAGATTGCGCGGTTTGCGTGCGACGGTGGCGGTTTAAAAAAAATTATTTTGTGTTATACTAAAATTATGAAAATGAAGAAAATATATTTTTTAGCATTTTTTTTGGCTTTACAAACTTTTTGTTTTGCTTCGGTTGACGTAGAACTTCCGCTTGATATGTCGCTTTTTAAAACAGAAATTCCGTTTGACGCACATCAATCTTACGGCGAATTTTTCCCGTATTTTTCGGCAGGTCCAGTTCGCGCACTTTATGTTTTTGACGATTTTCCGCAAAACTCAAATTGGAATTTTGCGCTTGGCGGCGGAGTTTTTGTTTGGCCTTTTCAAGTTTTGGCGGCTTCGGCGCGTGCCGAATACAAAATATTCACTTTTGAAAACCAAAGTTTTTTTACCGTTTCGGGAACACTTGATGCTGGCGCACTCTTTTTGTTTACAGGATATTACGATGTTGAAAATGGAAAAACTGTAAACAAACTTTATGCTTCCCCCGCTGTTGGAACAAGCCTTGAATTGCGCTATCACTTTCCAGGAGAAAAGCATTTTTACACTGGAGGCGGTTTTTTTGTAGGTGGCTCAAATGTTTCTAATTCGCTTTTTGTTTTGTACGGAATTACAGCACTTGCGGGATTTAGATTTTAGGGCATCTCTCTAAATCCACTGTCGTGTATTTAGAGATTCCCTTTAGCGTTACAAAAGCTCGGCGGCTTTTTGAGCGGTGAGATTTTGTTGTTCAGTTCGAGAAATTGTTGCTTCTCCATCACCTGATTGTTCGCCGTAATCCGCAAAGTGTCCGTGATTCCCGCCTTCAATTACAAACTCGGTAAAGTCATTCGGAAGATTTGATTTGTATTTTTGGTAATTTGTTTTGTTTAACACCTCGTCTTTTGAACCATAAACCGAAAGCACTTTTAAGTTTGTGTTTGAAAGATTCTTTGTGGAATACGCGGCAAGTAAAATCAGCCCTTCAAAATCGCCTGAATGACTTGCAATGTAGTCGGCAGCCATTGCGCCCCCGAGTGAATGTCCTGCCAAAAACCATCGGCTTATTTCGGAATAGCGCATTTGCACTCGATACGCTGCATAAGAATTAAGAATTGCAAAGTCGCTTGGCATTTGCACAATAACACAGGCAAATCCCTGCTCGGCAAATTTTACCATCAAAGGAAGATATGCTTCGTAAGAAACAAGCCCGCCTGGATAAAAAATTAAACCCGCTTTTGCATTTTGCGGAAATGCGGTAAGATAAAAATCATCTGTGGAAAGCGTAATATTATTTTGTTCACATTCTAATTTTAGTTCGTCAAAGTCAAAAGTTGAATTGTAACTTTTGCAAGAAAAAACTAAAAGGCAAAAAATAATTGTAAGCGCGTAGAAAATTTTTTTCATTCTTAAATTATAATTCATTTAAAGAATTTTTGCAAATGTGCCGTGCAACTTTGCCGTTTACGCTTTTTTTGTTACCATTTACGATTTTTATTTTTTTCGGCAAAAAGCCTATGCTAAAATCAAAAGTATGAAAGCAGTTGATTTTACAAATGGTTGGTCGTATCGCCACCTAGATTCAAATGAAGAATGGAAAAATGTGCGCCTTCCCCACGATGCAATGCTTTGTGAAAAACGAAGTGAAGCGAGCGCGGGCGGAATTAACACGGGCTGGTTTGAAGGTTACGATTATGAGTATCGCGCTGAACTTTTTTTGGATTCCGATATTGCAGAACAATTTTATGTTTTGGAATTTGAAGGCGTTTACCATAATGCCGAAGTTTACATCAATGGAAAAAAAGTTTACTATCGCCCTTACGGTTACACCAATTTTTATGTTCCACTTGAAAATGTTTCTGAGGGAAAAAACGAAGTTCGGGTTGTCGCACGTAATGCCGACCAGCCAAACAGCCGTTGGTATTCGGGCGCGGGAATATATCGACCGGTAAAATTGTGGCGCGGCCCAAAAAGTCACATTGCGCTAAACGGATTAAAAATAACGACTTTGGAAATTGAAAATCCAAAAATAACTGTAGAAGTAGAAACGCAAAATTGCGCCGATAACACTCCTGTTTTTATAGAAATTAAAGACGGAGATGTGCTTGTACAAAAAACAAATGGTTTTATTATCGGACAAAAATATTCTGCGCAAATTGAACTTCCCAAATGCGAGTTGTGGTCACAAAAAAATCCAAAACTTTATCGTTGCATTGCGACAGTCCAAAATGACGCTTTCTGTGATTCCCTTGAAGAAAATTTTGGAATCCGCAAAATTGAATGGGGCAAAAACGGGCTTTTGCTAAACGGCGAGCGCGTTATTTTGCGCGGTGCTTGCATTCACCATGACAACGGAATTTTGGGGGCGGCTTGCATTCCCGAAGCGGTGGAGCGCAAAGTCAAATTGCTTTCTCAAAATGGCTACAACGCAATTCGTAGCGCACACAATCCTTGTTCAAAAACGCTGCTTTCTATTTGCGACAAAATGGGAATCTTGGTGATGGACGAATACATTGACCATTGGTACATTCACAAAACTGAACACGATTATGTTGACTATTTTGCAACTTGGTGGAAAGAAGATTTGCGCGATATGGTTCAAAAAGATTACAATCATCCGTGCGTTATTTTGTATTCCACAGGAAACGAAGTTAGCGAAACTGCGCAAGAACGCGGTATTGCTTTGACGCAAGAACTTACCGATTTTTTACATTCGCTAGACAAAACGCGCCCCGTCACTTGCGGTGTAAACATTTTCTTTAATTTCTTAAGCTCAATAGGCTTTGGTGTTTACAGCGACAAAAAAGCGCAAAAGGAAGCCGCCGCTGCCGAAAAACGAAAAGCTAATGGCTCAAAAGCAAAAAAGAAGCGGGCAGTTGGAAGTCAGTTTTTTAACGATTTGGCTGGTTTATTCGGCGCAAATTTTATGAAGACGGGCGCAACGCTTCATGGTTGCGATGTAAAAACTCGCGGTGCATTTGCCGCTATGGACATTGCGGGGTACAATTACGGAATTAAGCGATACAACCACGACCTAAAAAAATATCCCGACCGCTTAATTTTGGGAAGCGAAACTTTTTGTTCCGATGCTTATCAATTTTGGGAAAAGGCAAAAACAGAAAAGCGTTTGATTGGTGATTTCGTTTGGGCGGGATTCGATTACTTAGGCGAAGTTGGTGTTGGCGCGTGGGAGTATTCCGAATATGCCCCAGAGTTTGAGCATGGCTCAGGCTGGCTAACGGCGGGGAGTGGAAGAATCGATTTAACAGGAAAAGCTCTTGCGGAAGCCACCTACACCAAAATTGCTTTTGAAACGCAAACAGACGCTGCAATCGCGGTAATCCCTCCCAATCATTATGGAAAAAAACATTCGCCTTCTTCTTGGAAAATGACGGACGCTATGGAAAGTTGGAGCTTTGAAGGTTGCGAGGGAAAAAAGACTTGTGTAGAAGTTTACGCTCGCGCTTCTTTTGCAGAATTATTTGTAAACGGAAAAAGCGTTGGAAAAAAATCGTTTAAAAATGATTGCCGCCAAAAATTTATCGTCACCTATGAATCTGGAACGCTAGAAGCTGTTTTGTTCGATTCAAACGGAAAAGAAACTGGGCGCAAAAAATTGGAAACTGCAAAGGGCGAAACTTGTCTTACCATTGAGCCTGAAGAAAAATCGGTAAAAAAAGACGGCGTTACTTTTGTGCGCTTTAAGTACACGGGTAAAGACGGAATCGTTCGCCCACTTGAACGCGGCACTTTGACACTAAACGTAAAAGGCTGCGAACTTCTTGGTTTTGGAAACGCTTGTTCGTATAATGCGCGGGGCTATTGTACAAATCAAACGGACACCTATTACGGAGAAGCCCTTGCCGCAATCCGCGTAACAGATTCAAGCGCAACGCTTAACGTAACCGATGGAACTTTAAATGCAATAGCAACAATTTGCAGCAACGATTAGCGCGGTCTAAAAAAGTTCCACATAAGTTTTGCCCGAACCGCCTTCTTCTGGGGGAGCGAATTTAAAATCTTTTACCCCAGGATAATGCGAAAGGTAATTTAAAACGGCTTGTTGCAAAACGCCTGTGCCTTTTCCGTGAATTATTGAAAACTTTTTAAAGTCATGGACTAGGCATAGGTCAAGTTGTCTTTCTAAAGCCTTTAGTGCTTCCGCTTCTCTAAGTCCTAAAAGTCTAAGTTCAAATTTTGGAGCTTCCGAAGAAGAAATATCTCCGTCGGAAGTTTCAATTATTATTTCTGAGCTTGGCGCGATTTTTTCTCCTGGCGCAAAAATTGGAACAAGCTGAGTTTGTGGAATTTTCATTTTTAAAGATGCAAATTGTACAGTCCACAAATTATTTTTTTCCTTTGACACTAAAGTGCCACGCCGCTTTTCTTTTCCTGCAAACACTTCAATTCCTGGCGCAAAAAGTGGAACGGGCTTTGCGGGCAAAACTTCTGATTTTTGTGTTTGTGGAAAATTTTGCACTTTTGCAAAACGGAGTGCCTCGGTGTTAGAGTTTTTCTTTTTTGTCTTTTTTCCAGACGAGTTTTTGTGGGCGGAGCTTTTAGAAATGCGCATTCCGTTTTCTGCAATTTTTTCCGCTTGAGTTTCTAATTCTTTTTGTTTTTCAAAAATTGCTTCCTTGGATTTTTCAATTTCTTTTTCTGAGCTTTCAATTTTATTTTCAAGTTCAGAAATAAAATGTTTTACAGAAAGCGTTTTTTCCCTTGTAATTTCGCCCTCGCGTAATGTTCGCACAAGATTTTCTAACTCGCGTCTTGTGGCTCGCAAAAATTCATTGTCCTGATTTTGATTTTTTTGTTTGAGCGAAAGTTCCATTTCGGCACAATGCAATTCTCGTTCTTTGAGTTTTAATTCTTTTTGAAAAAGTTTTTGCTCTTTTTCTTCTTCCTTTTGAATTGTCAAATCGAGTGCGAGGTGTTTTTCGCTAAGACCTTTTATGAGTGCGCTCAC
>CALCEK010000269.1 GCA_937900125.1 uncultured Treponema sp.
TTTCTTTTGTCTGGCGCGCATTGTATTTGCCTTTTGAATTTTTTGTCGTGTCGCCAGTGGGGAAAGTGACTTTTTCGCACGCCCAAGTGTACCAGGCAAAAAGCTCGTTGTAGAATTCTTTTGTGAGTGCTTCTACGCTGAAGGCTTCCGTTAAATCTTTTAAGGTAAGAATATCTTTATGCTCTTCAAGATATTTAAACCTGTCACAAACAGTTCGCGCTGGATGCCCTTTTCCAAGAATATAGGTATATCTTTTTGCCGATGTAGAATCTTTTGCGCCTGTCCGCTTTTCAATATACGAAAGCCGCCATTCCTTGTTTTCCACATTTTGATGATGAAAAACAATCAGCGCGCCTTCAAACTGCGCGATATACTGGCGGACTATTGCCTGAATGCCCACACGGTTGTTCTCAAGTTTTTTCCTGTCGCTTACTGTAACGTCAAAAACTTTCAGCTCGCTTCCAAAAAAATCAAAGCTACCTGCATGGCGGATTTTTTCGATGTTTGCGCTTTTCGCTTTTTCTTTTTCATCGTCACCCGATGTAAGATCGTCATAGCCTTTTTCATATTCGCCAAAAATAGGCTTTAGGACTTCGTCTAAAAATTTGTCTGTTCCGCAAAAGTCATTTTCAAAAATCTGTCTAAAGTTTGTCATTTTGATTCTCCTCAAGTTTATCTAATTCGCCAATGCTTTCTAAAAAGTGTTTTTCTACAAGGGAAAGCCTGTCCTTTTCTTTCTGCTTGTATTTTTTATATTCGTCATGGGCTTTATCCAATGCCTGCGTATGCGAAATTCGCCCAGCGGTAGAAAGGATTTCACGGCGGGTCATTTTAAGGTAATCGTCTATTGTTTCAAGCCAGTCTTTCATGTACATTGGCTCATGGTTCAAGGCGCGGACTTCGGCAATATCCAAATATGCAGTGACGATTTTGTTGAGTGCGTCAAGTTCCTGCGCGGAAAGATAATTTTTTGCAATCTCAACATCAGTCTTTTTGATTTCTTTTCCGCTCCATGAAGTCAGCCCCATGTTCTGCTTTTCGCTGTCTGCGCGTTCATAAATAATTTCTGCGGCTGTATGTTTATGAGCCGCCCAATGCATTTTGTTTTGTACTTGCTTAAAAAAGGCGATAGAACTTTCTGCACTAGGGTTATAGTCTATGCTGGTAGCATAAATATCAAGAACTTTTCGCCAAAAGACTTTTTCACTTGAGCGAATATCTCGGATTCTTGAAAGAAGTTCATCAAAGTAGTTTCCGCCTCCAAGTTCTTTTAACCGCAGGTCATCCAGAGCAAAGCCTTTCTGCATATACTCTTTTAGAATCTTCATAGCCCAGATTCTAAATTGTGTTCCACGAAGCGATTTTACACGATAGCCCACAGAAATAATTACATCAAGATTATAATATTCTATATCTCGTTCAACTTTCCGAATTCCTTCATTTTGAACTGTTGCAAATTTTGCAACAGTTCGATTTTCAGACAGTTCACCTTCTTCAAATATGTTTTTTATATGACGGGAAATTGTAGATTTATCCCTCTGAAAAAGCTCTGCCATTTGGTCTATTGAAAGCCAGACGGTATCATTGTCAAAGGTGGCTTGAATTTTTGTTATGCCATCTTCGGTTGTGTACATTATAAGACTTGTGTTGTTTTCCATTCTTCTTCTCCAGCTAATAATTAAATCCTGCAAAAATATAAGCCTCGCCGTTTTTAGTTGTATTATCAGCAGCAATATTTTTGAGCGCACTGTCTATCATCTGAACAATTTCTTCTGATGTTACTGGAATGAGCTGGTCGTCTGGATTTCCCATATCGTTGAGCAATTTATCAAGCCGCTTTGCAAGCACGGTGTTGCCCCCTTTGATTGATTTAACGGCGTTTCCTATTTTGCTCATCGATTCTTTGTCAAGTTTTTTGCTTGAAATCCACTTGTTGGCTTTAGAAAGTGTATTTGTAACATCAACCTTTGCTTTCTTAGCCTTGTTCAGCTTGCTTTCATAAACATGGTATGTTTCTAGGGCAATCTTACGCCTGGAATTCAGCTGTTCTGATGAAAAAGCCTTTTCGTCTGTTTCTGGTTTACATTTGCAGGCATCAAACATATCCATGTAGTTTATGATTTTGCCCTGCAAGCTAGAATCAACTTTTACATACACACAACCATATTTATCTTTGATTTTGATTGCAAAATATGAATTGCCGGCGCTGTCTTCCAAAACAGCCTCTATCATTTTTTCTTCGCCAGACTCCAGTTTTTCGATGAAGTCATAGCGTTCGGGATTCGCTTTTCGGTATGCTTTTAATTCTGCAATATATTTTTCCTGAGGGCTTTCGTCTCCGTCTACAAAGGCTTCAAAGTTTCCTTCGCTCAACTCTTCTTCCTGGCTGAAAATCTTCGCGTCTTCGCCAAACATAGTGTGGAAAGATTGCAATTTTGTGTAGGCATTTTGTACAAGGTTTATTTGCTCGTCGCCCTGCGCTGAAGGATAGAAATTATAGACATAGATGTTTTCATTTTCACTGCCGATTCGGTTTACGCGGCCGATTCTCTGAATAAGGCGCGTAGAGTTCCAAGGAGTGTCGTAATTTAAAATTGAGTTTGCTCGGTGCAAGTTGATGCCTTCTGCAAGGACTTCGGTTGTGATGATTACGTCATAATCATTTTTCTGCTTTGCTTTATCGTAATTTGCATCAAAGTTTTCTTTTATGACATTTTCCATTTCATCACGATTACTAGCGGTAATTACAAGAGGCTCTTTTCCTGTAATGTTTTCAACAGCTCGGCTTAAAGATTTGACTGTACTAATTGCCTCTGAAAAAATAACAAGTTTATGTGGAGTATTCCTTTCTTTGCAGAAAAGCCCCGTGCTTTCCTTAAGCGCAGACTTAAATCTGTCAAATTTAGGGTCGTAGTCGTTTTCGTTCCAACGCTCAACAAGGTCGTTGATTTTTTCAAGGTCTGACTTCAAACAGTCGATGTAGGTTTTTCCGTCGCTTCCAATCACTTTGAAGTCCGCACATGAATACTCGGCATTTTGATTCTTTCCGTTTCGACCGTCTTTATTTAGTTTTTCAATTTTCGCGCGAATATCGTCGAAGCAAGTTTCAAGGCTAACAATTTTGTCTGGATATTTTGCCTGTTTTTCCTTTATGTTGAGTTCCTTGTTCACATCGATTTGCGGACAGATAAAGATTGTGTCATTTTCCCACATGGTAATCATGTTCTGCGTGTACCGCTGAAAGTTTCTCAAAGATTCTTTGAATGCCGCAAAACTGCTTTCCAAGCGCTTTACAAGAAGAATCTGCATGATTCGTGCAAGCTGGTTGGAAGAACGCTGGGCGGTCATGTTCCTTCCCGAATAAACCTTATCGTATTTGCTATCAAGGAACATCGTCGCCCTGTAGCGGTAATATCCAAGTCCTTCTGTCGGGAACGATTCCCCCTCTTCAACTTTTGGAGCAATCATGTTCATTGTATCAAAGAAAAGTTCTGCCAGTTTTCTATCCATTGTGTAGTATAAATTTTCTGGGCCGTGAACGGTTGGGAACTTCAAGTCATCAGAATAATGCTTTTTAATGTCCGTTCTTGTGCGGCGTACAAGAATATCGCTCAAGACTTTCTCACGGACTTCTTTGGAAAGAGCAATCAGTTCTTTTTTTGTGCCTTCATCTGAATCAAAAGCGGCTTGCTCAATCCCAAGTGGATTTTTCTTTGTGTGAATGAGCGCGTCATATTTTTTGTTTACTTCTGCAAAGAAGTGTTCTAAGTCCCGC
This sequence comes from uncultured Treponema sp., assembly GCA_937900125.1. GTDB lineage: Bacteria > Spirochaetota > Spirochaetia > Treponematales > Treponemataceae > Treponema_D. Next base: position 3,776 of record CALCEK010000269.1, read on the forward strand.
CCCTCAACTTTTTCAAAAGTCGAATTTTTTGGCTCATGCTCAAAAAGATAAAGCTGGTTCTGAATGTCGCGGGGACTGTTGTTCTGCATGGTTGCGGAAAGCAAGCCAACGAATGGATAGTAACCGGTTCTAGCGTGTACTCCTTCCAGATATTCCGAAAGGGCGATATACATTTCTGTACCAGAGTTACGGAATTTATGACTTTCATCAATAATTACAAGTCCATAGTTTTCAGCTTCCCTAGAGAATGTTTTCATTTCAGAAGTCATTTCTTTAACCGCTTGCTTTTTATCTTCTGAAGACAGATTCTGAAACAAGTTCGGAATGACATCATTTTCATCATCTTCAATAGCATCCTCAGCATCGCTTAATTCTTCATCAGAAAAATCCTCTGAAAGATGATTCAGGCTTCCCGTAGTCAAAAAAGAAATATGCTCCTCGATTTTATCAGTCCGGGCTTTGTCAAATTTTCTGATTGTATCAAGCCATGAAGATTTAATGGCAGGAGGAGCAATAATCAGCACTTTGTCCGACTTGTTGTGTGAGGAGGCAACTTCAATGTAGTATTTGATAATTAAAATGCCAACTATCGTTTTTCCAAGCCCTACAACGTCTCCTAGCGCAAAGCCTCCGTGTTGCAGCATGTAAGAATAACACTGCTGAACCGCATTAAGCTGATATTCGAGCGGTTTGATGTCGCTCGGAAGATACTCCGTCAAAATCGACTTGAATTTTGCATCCGTAATCATGCCGAACTTATCTTGCAGAAGTTTGATGTAGTTTTCGTATGGCGTTAAATTCTGTTTTGGATTTTTACCTTTACCTGTGACTTTCTTCGCGATTTTAGAAGGACGAAGAATTTGCTCTAAAAATTCCTTTGACCAATCATCTGAAAGCTCCCATTTTTCAGAAAACCACACAATATGGCCTTTTGAAGTATTAACGACATCGGGTTTTGAAGCAATTATTTGTGGAACAGTTTCAAGATAATTCAATTCTGCATTTCCACGCAAGCCTCGTTCCGTAAAATTGGAGCTTCCTATAATTCCGTAAGCAACGGCCGCTCCATAAAAAATATAGCACTTTGAATGGAAAAACTGACTTTCATCATTGGAATTTCGCCTGAAAATTCGGATTTCAATTTTATCTTTTTTATCCAAGTATTTTAGCAAGAATGAAACCGCGTTTTCATATTCTGATTTTACTTCAATTTCATTTATGTCAGTTCGGATATAATCTTCTGGCCAATTTTTAAAATCTTTATATTTTGGATTTTTATTGTATTTTGCAAAAAGGTACGGGTCTTTACCAATCAGAATGCGGAGTTTTGTGCCATCTTTCGACAGAAAATCGTTCAGTTCGTCTGCAAGCAAGGACGTTCCAGGAATATCCCAGTAGCCGGTCGCAATATCAATTTGATTGATTTTTGGCTCTTTTAGGATTTCTTTGATTGTTTCTACCAGCGTTAAATTTTCTGAATTATCGATTAAAGTGTTTGTCATTTTATTAGTTCCTAGTTTAGCTGTAGTTAAAGATATTGTACTCATTATAGCACAGAACTGCAATTTTATGGGGAATTAAAGGAAACCTCTAAAAATTGCAATTTTTAGAGGACAATAGCACGTTGTGCGGGGCGTTGCCCGTTTTGAAGAATCTGTAAATTCTTTTTACAAAGAGGCGGTTTTCTTAGGCATCGGGAAGCTAAAAATCTGTAAAATTCCCAAAAAATCCACTTGCCGAAGGAGTTTCCCCATTTTTGCTAAGGTGATTTACATTCCCTAAAGTTTGCACTCTAAAAACTGCTTCGCCAGGAACTCGCTCTTGGGAAGAAAGCACGGTTACTGAGCTTGGGGCAACAAAAAATCCCTGCCACAAAACAACTGGGCTTATTCCCAACAAATGCGAAATACAGCAAAACATACTTCCTAGATGGCAGACAAAAACTAATGTTTTAGCGTCGATGTCTTTTTGGAAAGGCAAAAGGTGCGTGTCTGTTTTTGCTTCTTCTTCTGAAATGTGCGCGGTACAGTTGTAAATGCCAACAGGGTCAACGTTATCATTGGGGGAAATTCTTTTGTACCCATATTCAGAAAGTGTTTCGTCAAAATTTTCACATAAAGTTTTGTAATGCAAAGAAATATTTCCGCTCTGCATAGCGTCTGTTTTTAACCACAAATTTTTGTCATACAGCTCAGGGGTATCTTTAAGGTCGCTCGGAAGCCAATCCCAGCAACCGCGCACTTTTTTTGTTTCAGGATGACAAATCCTGTGGTCAAATTCCTTAAGATAAGGTAAAATTGTAACACTTTTATTTATTCCTTTGCTGACGGCTTTTGCCGTTTCTAAAGCGCGTCCGTAGGGCGAAGAAAAAAGTTTTTCTACATTTCCCCAATTTTTTACTCGCTCACTCAAAAATTCAGCTTCTTTAAAGCCTTTTTCGGTTAAAGAATCGTTTTTGTAGTCGGGGTCAGCGTGTCTTATAAAAATTAAGTGCATAATTTCTCCTTTTTAGTCAAAAAATTTTACGGTACACATTCCTTTAGAAAAATTTTTTGTGTTAAGAAAAAAATCCTCCGATTCATTTTTCCACAAAAATCCAGAAACTCGCACCTGCGAATCAAAGTTTTCTGTTAGGTCAGAAAGATGAAAATTTTTCCAAAGCCGTTTTAATCCCTCATAAAGCGCGTAATCGGCAGTAAGCTCAAAACGCAGTTTTTCAACAAGTAATTCTGTGTGGCATAAAGAAATAACATTTTTTGCGGATTCCGAATAAGCTCGGCAAAGCCCGCCCGTTCCCAAAAGTGTGCCGCCAAAATACCGTACCACCGTAATTAGAATGTTTGTGATTCCGCTCCCTTTTAAAACGTCTAAAATTGGGCGACCCGCAGTTCCGCTCGGTTCCCCGTCATCGCTCATTCCACTGATTTCTGCATTTGCACCCACTATAAATGCGTGTACTATATGGCGAGCGTCTTTGTAGCGTTCTTTTTGCGAGCGGACAATTTCTTTTGCCGATTCTGGACTTTCGGCAGAAAATGCCTGTGCGATAAAACGCGAATTTTTTACGCTGATTTCTGTTTTTGGCGAATTACAAAGAATGTTCATCGCTTTTGGAATCCTCTAATGCGGGCAAATTAAAATCTGAACCATGAATTTTAACAATTTCTTCTATATAATAGCAATATAATGGGAATGAAACAGAAATGCGTGTTAGCATTTTAAATTGAACATAAAATCCAAAAAAAGAAAGCAAGGTTTGTATTGCAGAAACAAAATTTTCGCCCGTTTCTGGAATGACGGAAATTGCAAGAATTGTTAGCAAAAAAGTGATTAAATCAATTCCCCCCGCTAAAAATAAAAATGAAACATATTCAAAAAAATGTGAAAATGTGATTTTTGCGCTTTTCTTAAATGAATCTGAAAGTGATAAATCAGAATAATAATGTAAAAGTGGAAAAACAAAACTGAATGGAACGTACAACAAAATCAAAATTATTGTTGAAATTACAGAGGCAAGAATCAGCGATTTCTGAAAATCATCTGAAAAAATAATCACAAAAATTGAAGCTGAAAATAAAATTAAAATGCTTAGTGCAGAAAAAATACACGAAGCCCGAAAAACGCGCCTATCGAATCGCGAAAAAGCTATAAAAAGGTAGCCAATAGTTGCGTATTTTCGCAAAATCATACGCGAACAAATTGTTTCTAGCCCGTAAAAAAGCATAAAACCGCACACAAAAGCAAAAAAAAGTCCCAAAAGCGCAAAAATCGCCAGAAAGCCGCTGTTTTGTCCGCTCATAAAAAGCAAAAGGGCAGGGCTTATTAAAATTGAAAACACTATACTTTGTAAAACTGTACAAAGTACGAGTGAAATAAAAATCTTCCAAGCGTTTTTGTTAAGACATTGGTTTAACAACATTCGCAAAAAAGTGTGCGTCTTTGTCATAAAAGCTCCAATTCAGGTTCGAGCGGCTCTATTACAACACTTTCGGTTTCTTTGTCAGTTATGCGTAAGCCTTGCGCCTTGTGTCCGCGTTCTTCAAAATCGGCGGAAGAAAAATTCTCCTCTTTTATTTTGATTCGGGGCTTTTTTTCATATTTTAAGGTAAATTTAAAGGATTCGCGCGTGTCTATGTGCAGCACTTCCATTCCATCTGGAACAAGCATATAATCGCGATTCATAATCCAGCTAGGAATCCTGCATTTTTTTATAAAACACGATTTTGTTTTTTGGTCGCGATAAATGACTGTAAAAAGCACTTTTGAAATAACATCTTTGTCAGCGTAATTGCAATACCACATACCCGTATCTACAAAGAGCTTTTGTGGAACGTCAAACACCGTATAAATTCCGCTTCGGCGAATTACAAAGATTCGGTCAAACGGCGTAACTTTTAGCTTTTCAGTTCCGCTTGTAACGCCTGTTCCCAAATAGCCTTTTTCGTCATAACGCAAAGAAATATCGCGTTTTACAATTTTTTTGACTTCTACTGCGGAAAATTTCGCAATTTGTGTGTGCCGCGCTAAATCTTCCGCTTTAAACTTAGAAAGCATTCCGTCAAGGTATTCAAGGGCGCAATCAACAAGGTGTCTAAGTTTGCGATTTATTTCTTTTAGGCGTTTATTGATTGCTTCTACTTGGTCGCGATTTTTATTTATGTCAAAAAGAGAAATTCGCCTAATGGGGATTTTTAAAAGGCGGTCAACATCTTCATCGGTAACATCGCGAATCAATTCCGCCTTAAAAGGTACAAATCCTTTTTTAACCGCGTTTACAACATCTTCGGCAGTTTTCATTTGCTCGATTTTTTTGTAGATTCTTTCTTCTATAAAAATGCGCTCTAGGGTACGCGCGTGAAGTTCCTCGTTTAGCTCACTTTTTTCGTATTCTAGCTCGTCTTTTATAATTGTGGTTAATTTTTTTGCGTAATATTTGATGATTTCTGTGGCTGTCATCAAAACGGGCATTCCATCTTTTATGACAAGCATTTGACAGTTGATTGATTTTTCGCAATCGGTGTAAGCGTAAAGGGCTTTTTCTACATCACTTGCATAAACGCCCCGCGGAAGTTTTATTTCAATTTGGCAGTGGTCGGTTGTAAAATCTTCTATTGAACCAATCTTAATTTTTCCATTTTTGTAAGCGGCTTCAATGGAATTCATCAGCGTTTCGCTTGTAGTGTCTACAGGAAGTTCGGTTATGATGATTTTTTTGTCATCGCTCATATCGAATTTTGCCCTTGTGATGATTTTTCCATTTCCATCGTTGTAATTTGAAACATCGATTAAACCACCAGTTGGAACGTCAGGGAAAATTTCAAAATCCTCGCCCCGCAAAGCTTTTTTTTCCGCCTCCAAAACTTCCCGAATGTTATATGGAAGAATTTTTGTACTCATTCCGACTGCAATTCCTTCCGCCCCAATAATCAGGGTAACAGGAATTTTTGCGCGGTAAACTTCTGGCTCGGTGTCGCGTCCATCGTAATTTGGAACGTAATGGGTAACGTGCGGATTTGTAACAAGAAATTCTTTTGCTAACGGATGCACCCGACATTCAATGTAACGCGGAGCAGAAGCCCCGTCTCCCGTGAACATATTGCCAAAGTTTCCTTGTTTTTCAATAAAAATTCCCTTGTTTGCAAGAACAACCAAAGCTCCCCCAATAGAGGCGTCGCCGTGCGGGTGATATTTCATAACTCGGCCAACAACATTTGCAACTTTTTGGAATCTGCCATCGTCCATTTCAAAAAGTGTGTGCATTATGCGTCGCTGAACAGGTTTTAAGCCGTCTTCAAGGTCTGGAATTGCGCGGTCACGAATAACGTAGCTTGCGTATTCAATGAAATTTTTGTCGAAAAGATTTTTTACGTATGCCATGTTTTTTCCTTTTATGCGTCAATGTCGGCGTTAGAAAGCAGGTGTTTTTCTATAAATTCGCGGCGTTGCGGAGTATTTTTTCCCATGTAAAAACTTAACAATTTTGGAACCATCTTTAGCTGGCTGATTTCTACGGGAGTTAAGTGCATTGTATCAGGTGCAATAAATTGTCTAAACTCATCAGGGTTAATTTCGCCAAGTCCTTTAAAACGCGAAGTTTCTGCACTTTTTCCGAGTTTTTGTTGTGCCTTATCACGCTCGTCTTCTGTATAGCAGTAGA
>CALCEK010000270.1 GCA_937900125.1 uncultured Treponema sp.
AATAACAATGAGCGGCCACACATTGCGACTTGTTAACGGAAACACACCGCTGTCTCCAAACAAAAGTAAAATGCCAGAAAAGCACAAATTCATTCCAATAAAAAAACGATACGGTCTATTAGAATCAAGCAATGCAACAAACAGAGAAACAGCACCTGCAAGCAAGCATACACATGCACGCACAGAAAAAACGTGTGTATCAGGAAGAGATATTGCTGCTGCAAGCAAAAAGAGACCAATAACAGCACATATAAACACAACTGCAAGCACAGAAGCCTGAGTTGCGGATAATTTTCTGTTCATACATATATAATACACCAAAAGTCGGTATCTTGCCAACAATTATTGAACATGATAAAGTAAAAACATGAGTGTATTCCCAATCTTTTTAAAACACACACAAAAAATATTCTTCCTTATTGTGCCACTATTCTGTGTGGCCTGTGCTCCCAAAGTTGACCACACACAGGACAATTTGCAAAGTCTTTTAGAAAAGGACACACTCAATGAAGCCAGCCGCTATGCCGTTATAAACCAAATTGCGAGCGATTATTTAGCACACAAACAATACACGGAGCTTGTGCTGTTCTTAACAGAACGAGTGGAAGAGCATCCAACTGATATTTACAATGCATATTGGTTGCTTATGACTGCATACGCATACCTTGAAAATGGCGCAGAACCGATGGCTGAATACTACTTTGAGCGTACGCTGCGTAACTGCGAAGACCTTATTGTAAAGGGCACTTCTATTCACTTACTGTGCCTGAGCAATCTTATACGAATCAGCCATAGTCCTGCAAATAGAATTTATTATTTTAATCAGCTTATAAAACGCTTTCCAACAGAAGTAAGCACAACAGAATTGTATTGGCGCACTGCAATGGAATACGAAGCAGAAGGAGAATGGGAGCAAGCGCTTAAATCATTTCAACAGTTTTTAGACTGTGAAGATTCAACCACAATCCGCATTGCCGGTGCACCAGATGCATACGCAACTGCCCGCCAACTTATAGATTTTAGCAATTCTTCACGCGATTGGACGTTTGAATCCGTAGACGCATTGGCAGATGCCGTAAAAGCTGCCATAAATCGCTATGACTGGCGAGCATTGGAACGGTGCCGCTCAAAGGTGAATTTTTTTGCAATGTCTTGGATTGCAGACGAAACATCAACAAGCGCACAGGATGATTTTTCACTTAGGGGCTATATGCTTGGCAATAAAATTCAGTATAACACAAGCTTTGACGAATTAACAAATGAAAATGAAGCATACCTAAAAACATCGGGCTGGAGTTCGTATTTGCCGATATGGTATTTATACTTTAGAAAAGTAAATTTCCCCGCCGACCCAGAAATCCACGGAAGATGGGAATGGGCAGGAATTTATTACGGTGAGAAATTATAGTGAAGAAACTATCATACGCAGCCCTCTTCGCCTTTGCGCTCACAGTGCAAACAGCATGTGCAAGCGACCAAGATGCACAAGAACTAGAAGACATCATGGAAATAGTGCCTGTTCCTGTGCTTGTAGAAATAGATGAACACACTGCACAGCTGGAAGAAATCAGCACAGATAATGAAAGTGCAATTCCAGAAGAATGGGTTGTGGAGCGCACCGAATTTGACGTTGAAGGTATTGACCATCCGTTAACGCAAAAATTTCGTGAAACAATGCTTACCCCGCTAAGGCAAAAATGGCTTGTTACAGTGCTTGAACGCGGTGCAGAGTATCGTCCGTATATACGCTTGCAGCTTGAACAACGAGAAATGCCATCATTCATTGAGTATTTGCCCATTGTTGAATCCGAATTTACGCTTACAGCACGTTCACGCAGCGGTGCAACTGGCATGTGGCAATTCATGGCAAATTCTATGGCACCGTATCTAAAAAAAAGCACCTACATTGACGAACGCTATGACCCGTGGAAATCAACTGATGCTGCACTTTCAAAACTGCAAGACAATTATCGAAGATTTGGCGATTGGTTGCTTGCACTTGCAGCATATAATTGCGGTGCAGGCGCAATGGAACGACTGCTTGCAAAATATCCCGATAAAGATTTTTGGTATTTGGCAGAAAATGGGTTTTTAAAAAATCAAACAGCGCAATATGTTCCAAAATTGCTTGCCATCGCTGACATAATAGAAAATGCGGAGTATTATGATGTTCCTGCGGTTGCATTTGCGCTTGCAGAAATTTCAGATGAAGTTAAGGATTTTGATTACGTTAAAACAACGGGAATGTTGAGTTTTAATCAGATTTCAAAGGTAACTGGCATAGATAAAAATATTATCTACCAACTAAATCCTGCTTTGTTTAGAAATTGTACCCCCGCACGTCAGGTTTATAATTTAAGATTACCTAAAGGTAGCGGAGAAAATGCGGAACTCGCACTAAAAAATGCGGGAATCGCCTCAGATGCAGTAATTTACACGGTGGAAAAAGGCGATTCTTTGTGGGCGATTTCGCGCCGTTATGGAATTAGCGTAGAAGATTTGTGCGTTGTAAATGGAATTAAAGAAAACGGAATTTTATCTATTGGAAAAAAGCTGATTGTGCCGATATTCAAATAGGAGCAATCCCTTTTTTTAGTTGATTGGCGGGAGGACATTCATGCGAATTTTATGTAAACGGCTATCTGTTTTTTGTTTTACAAGTTTTGCCTGTTTCTGTTCGCTTGTGGCGCAAAATTATGGAAGCTATACATCACAAGAAATTCAGCAGGCAAAAACGCAAGCTGCTGCGAGTGCGCAAGTGTCAACGGAGGATTCTGTAATGTCTTCAACAAGCCGCATTGATTGGACAAAACACACGCTTGTTTCTGATATAACAATGGATGTTGCAAAAGCAGGAATCCCGCTCCCTTCTGGAAAAGCACTTTGTTTAAATAGAATTAAAATGGAACTTCCTGTTTTGGTCAAAGACCCGCTACTTTCAATTTACGTTGATGACAGTAGCACTTTAGGCGATTTAGTTTTAAATGACGAAATTACGCTTGAAGATTTGACTAGGATAATCGACACTTCAAAACAAACTCCTGCTTATTTTGAGCGTGGCACTGATAATTTAAAGACCACAAGCACTTTGCAATTGCAAAAAATCGGCGCACTTTTGGTAAAACACCGAAAGCCATACGTTCAAGCAGTCCCGATAGAGCGCATTTCTTCGCGTGCATACACTGGAATTATAATCGATGCGCGTGGAACGCTTCCTGTTCAGGGGGAATTTATTACGAGTAAAGCATATCCAAGCCTTTTTCCGCGCATTTGGGACGAAAATATGACGCTCGTTTACGAAAGAAATATGGTTGACCCAAAAGTTGCTGTTGAACGCGGAATTGTTGATTTTGTTAGCGAATACAATTCCGCAACAATGGCGCGTGTTGGAAAAGACCCGCTTTGGATTACGGCAAAAAAAATTTATGGCGCAAACAGGTGCGACCCCGTCATTTCGTATGAAGATTATTTGCGAATTACAACTGTGGCTCAAAATTTGAATCTTTTGCAAGAGGGAAAAGTTGTCATTTTAATCGGGCAAGAAGAAATCGCCCGGGCGATAGAAGTTCCAGAAAAAGGCGTTCGGCATTATTTGGAATCAAATAGACTTATAAATTACTTTAACGAAAAAGAGGTTCCCGAAGTTGAGCTTAAAGAAACTGAACAGGGGCTTTCTATAACGATTCAGAATTTGCGGTTTATAGCTGATTCTTCGGAACTTTTGCCTGAGGAACGCCCGCGCGTTTTGCAAATTGCTGATTCTTTACGTGCTATACTTGCGACTGGTAGGTATGTGGTTGAAGTTGATGGTCACACTGCCGATGTTAACAAACCGAATGGACAAATGACTTTGAGTATTCAACGAGCAGAGGCTGTGGTGAATGCGCTTGTTGAAGACGGACTTGATTCTTCACTCTTTACATTTAAGGGATTCGGTGGAACAAAGCCTGTCGCTTCAAATGAAACTGCGGACGGAAGAGCGCAAAATCGTCGCGTAGAAATAAAAGTTATTCCAAAAGCAACTACAAATACGCAACGATTGTAACGTTCTTATCTTTGGGGGAAACAACTCGTTGTTTATAGGGCACGAGCTGTAACAAAAATCGAAAGTGCGGAAACTAGAATTGAAAGTATAGTTGTAATGGTCGGTGTGTATTTATTCCAATTATAGAAAAAGCTGTTGCGTTTTGCAATTATTGTAGATTCTGGCGTTATTGGTGAGTTTTTGGAATATCTTTTTCCATTTATGTCCCGCAATTCTATGGAATTACGTGCGTTACTTTCGGTAAATCCTCCCGCAAGACCGACATAATATTCATAATCGCGGTCTGGAATGTACGGAAAGCGTCCTGGATTTGCCACCGCACCTGCCACGCTTACAAAATACTGCCTAAAGGGAATAATTAGAGTGTCGTTCGGCTTCATTTCAACATTTGCGCGGTAAGATGCGTCGTAGAGCATTTCGGCAAGGTTTAGGGAGATAATGTTTCCTGCGCGGTTTACATACGCATTGGATAAATCAGACTCGGCAATGAGCAGATTTTTGTTTCGGCGCACAAAATACGCATAATCCTCTCCAATGTTAAACTTTGCGGCTAATCTTGTTGAGCCTTCGGGAGTTGTTGACGTGCTGCTTGTATTCGCTGCGGTAGAAATCGCGCCTTCCACAAAGACCACGGGTGTAAGTTCCTGAAAACTCGCAATAAAAACGCTGTCGTAACATTCCAGAGCCGCGTTATTTTCAATGCTTGATTTACTAAGATACGATTTATTCCCCGCGTCCTCGTTTCCTGACACCTTGCGGTAAAGCTCAATGCGCGATGTGTCAGCCAAAGGAGCAAGTCCGCCTCCGTATTTTTCTACCAGCTCTTTTAAGTTTTCGCCCGCTAAAAGCTCATAAGTGCCAGGGCGTTCCACCGCGCCAGAAATCTGCACTTGCCGCTCTAGGCGGTTTACAATGATTTTGTCTCCAGGGCGCAAAAATGGGTCTTGCGTTAAATCTCCGTCCCGCTCGGCTTTAAAAAGGTCGTAATTGCGCGTTCTGCCGTTCGCGCTTTTTATTGTAACAGTGCGGCGCGAAGAATAAGACGTAAAGTTTTGCGTTATAATTGTAGAAAGGCGGGTTAATGCCCAAGCGTCTTTTTCTACCGTTTTTTGTACTTCTCCCGTAACGCTTACCAAAAACGTTGAAGGCGCACTCAAAACGAATTGCACTCCGCCCATCGGGTAGTTTTTTAGAACCAGCGATTCAACTTGATTTTTGAGCTGCAAATAAGTAAGCCCCGCGCAATTTATGACGCCCAAGTTTGCAATGCGGATTTTGTAGGTTGAATCCACGGGGATTGAATAAGTGATAGGATTTGCCCCTGCCGCAAACGCAAGCGTGTACACATCGCCTGCCGTTACAGGATAATATGAAACACTCATCGCAAGCTGTGCGTCGGGAAGACGCTGTGCGTCGGTAGAAGAGCCAACCGCTTTATTTTGTGTTTCCATATTTGAAATAATGTCTAAATTGTTTTGCGCTGCGGCGGGCAAAAGGGCTAGTGCCAAAAAAATCGGTGTAAAAAATGCTTTTTTCATTCTCATTCCTTATTTTAAGTGCAATTTTTCCATAGCTTCGGGGTCGTTTTTGATGTTTTTCCAAGCATTGAGCGCGAACGCCAAAAACACCGACAAAAAGAAGGCGGCAAACGTTACGATAATGCACAATTTTCCGCGGCTAGGTCCGCTTTTCATATCTGGGATTTCAGGGCGTTCAAGTATCTGAAAAATCGGTGATTCTGACTGCATTTGCACTTTTAAGAGTTCGTATTGCGTTTTTAATTGCGTGTACACCGATTTTTGCGCTTCAAGTTCGAGTTGCAATTTGGAAGTGGCAACCGTAATCGAAGGCATATTCCAAATATTGCCTTGCCCCACGCTCGCGCCTAAGTCTTCCATTTCTTTTTGTATCTTTAGGATTTCGCTATAGCTTGATTCAATGTTTCGCTCAAGGTTTTCTTTTTGAATCTTATTTGAATCAAGCCCCAGCTCGTCAAACTTCATCTGAAGCCAATCAACCACAAAATTGATGACCTGTTGCGCAAACTCGCCGTCCGTGTCGGTAAAAGAAATAGAAAACACGCCGCTGTCTTTGTCGGTTTCGGCTTTGAGCTTTTGCTGTAGGATTTTTCTGCTCGAACCTCGCGCCGAGTTTTCAATATGATATTTTTCAATGAGATTGAATCTGTCGGTAATTGCGTCCAAAAGCATATTCGACTGCACCAGATACGCCGCTAAAGATGCGTTAGAAGATGCGCCCTTTACGTTCACGCCCGCCAATCCCGCAAAACTTCCAAGCCCTGACGAAGAGAGCATACTAGATAATCCTCCGCCAGACGAAGAACTTTCTTGAATTAAAAGTTTTGCGCTCGGAGTAAAAACGTTTGGCATTGGAGATTTTTCTGTGGGGAGTTTTATAGAAACCACCGCAAAGGCAACAACCCCAATCATCGCCGCCACGGTTATGCCGATAATAAGCCATTTGTAGTAAAGCAACACGGCAAACAAATCTATAAGCGAAATCTCATCGTCTAGCTCGTCAGTGCTTTTTGCGCTTTGTTCACTTTGTGTGGATTTTTCCTGATTTATTTCTTCTGCCATTTATGTTTTCTCCAAAAAGCGATGTTTTAAGTCGTGATATTACAAAGGCTTAAAACTCGCGGGCAATCTCTATAAAGACCCTTTTGTGGATTTTTAGAGGTTCCCTTTAATGATTAGCGCAAAACGAGCGAATGGCGAGTTTTGCGCTAATAGGATTAGTCAATCCTATTGCCTACTATATAGTAGGCAATTTTCGCCGCTGGCGTTGTTTGTAAAATGAGCCGTTGTTTTGTATAGTGGATAACTTTGTTGATTTCCACTTGAAACTGCTTAAAAATAATGCTAGTATGTCATACCAATTTAAATTGTAAAAAGGAAGGCAGTTTTTTTATGTCATTTGTTCCATTTTTTCTTCAAGATGCAAGTGCGGCTGGCAACGAGGCTGTGGGGATGGGCGGAACTTTTGGAATGTTGATTCCTCTTGTTCTTGTTATGCTCATAATGTATTTTTTTATGATTCGTCCTCAAAATAAAAAACAAAAAGAAACGGAAGCAATGATTTCCGCTCTCAAAAAAGGTGATAAAGTTGTTACCATCGGAGGAATCCATGGGGTTGTAAGTTCAACAAAAGATTCCACCATTATATTGAAAGTTGATGATGGAACAAAAATTGAGTTTAACAAAACGGCTATAGCAACAGTTGTTGTGGACAAACCCGCTGAAAACGCTACCGAAAAAAGTAAACCTGCCAAAAAAAGCATTTTTGCCTTTAACAAAAAAAGCGTTGCGGAAGAAATAAAAGAATCCGAATCAGAAAATCAAGATTCAGATTCAGAATCAGAGGAACATAAAGATGAATAAGAGAAGTCGTCTTATTGTTATTATTGCCGTATTAGCTATTTGTTTTGCATTTTTATGGCCGTCTTTAAGCTGGTACGCATGGACTCCAAAGGAAGAGCAGGCTTTAGCTTTAAGTTCTTTGGAAAATATCAAGGATTACACTAGCACAAAAGCTGTAAAGGATGTTCACGATTTTGAAGCTCAGGTTAAAGCCGATTCTTCTGTGCTTTTGACGAGCGAACAAAAATGGCTTGAAAAAGGTGCAAAGGCTCTTTACAAAGAAATGGGGCAAAAAGCTCCCTCCCCAATGACTTTACGCGATGCACTTTCTGCATTTTCTTCGGAACAAGAGTTGATTTCTTTTGTAGAAGACCATTATCGAAGCAAAGTCTTAAAAAATAAAAACTATTACAAAAATTCTGTAAAATTAGGGCTTGATTTAAGCGGCGGTATGAACGTAATTGTAAAGGCTGACCTTGACGCTGTTGTGCAAGCCCAAGCCGACAATGCAAATATCGATAGCGAAACTTTAAAAACGCAGGCGATGGCGCAAGCGATAGAAACGCTTTCTAGTCGTATTGACCGTTTTGGTTTGAGTTCGCCAATTATTCGGCAACAGGGCGAGGACAGAATCTACATTGAATTGCCAGGAAGTGCCGAAGCTGACCACCAGCAGTTCGTTTTGCCCGATCGCATCCTGATTTCTTGGATCATCTGCGCTCGCATCACCAGTATCCAGTCCGAAATAATCCGGATCTTCCATCAGTTCCTTCTGCTCATCTGTCAGAGCATCCCATGCGGCTTTTGCAGCTTCACAGTCAGCATCTGTAGTCTGTGTTCTTTCCTGAACCTGAATTGCCTCGATCAGCGCCATTGCTTCATCTGCTGCTGCCTGGTCTTCTGATTCTCCGGCAAAGGCAGCTCCTGCACACATGCAT
>CALCEK010000271.1 GCA_937900125.1 uncultured Treponema sp.
GAGTCCAAGTGGCTCTTGATGGGCGGCTGATTTTTTCTTACCCCGTAAATTTAGCAGAAAATTCCCCGACAAACTCAAATTTTGTAATTGCAAAAAGCACTTTTTTGTATACACGAGATGGACTTCCTGTAATGCTCACAGCTGCAATTTATACCTTAAAGCCGTCTTCTATTTTTTACAATGGACGAATTGCGTTTTTTGTTCTACTCATAACAACCGTCGTTTGTATAGTATATCTTATTTTGCTTTACACAAAAAATAATTCCGCCACTGAAGAAGAAAATTTAGAGGACGACTTTGCAGATTCTATAGACGATGAAATTGCTGATTTTTCCGAATCCCCCGAAACTCATCTTGAAAAATCGGAAGAAGAAAAGTCTAAAGAAGATGACAAAGCGAATGAAGTTCCATTTATTTCTGAGGCAAGCATTATTTCTCCAGAAGAAAGTGCGGCATTGTTAGCAGGAATGGACGAAAATATCTCGGAAGAAAAAAATGAAAAGCAAAAAAATGATGATATTCCGAGCGTTTCTAGCACAGAATCGGTAGAAAAAATCGAAGAGACTTTAGAAAACTCAGAAAAAACCTTAATTGGAGAGCCACTCCCCGACCTTTCAGACTTTGAAGAACCTTTACAAGAAACAGAGAACGCAGAAATAGAGCCTAAAGCGGACAAAACCGAAGAAAAAGTTATAGAAGAGATAAAAACTGACTCAGAAGGTCATATCCAAACCGCTGTTGAAGATTTAAAGAAAAAGCATGAAGAAGCAGAAAATCCTGCACCAAAGATTTCTGAGCTTACGGGCTTTTATAAAGAAGAGGAACTTTTGCCAAAATTGGATTCAGAATTGGTAAAAGCGGCTTCTAGCGAACAAGATTTGTCGCTTTTGACGGTGCAAATTGCAAATTTTGATTGGAAAAGCGAGGTAGCGCAAAAACTTTGCCAAAAAGTAAAAGAAGTTGCAAAATCCGAGGAATATGTTTTTGAATACAAAAATGATGGTTGTACAATAATTTTGCAAAATACCAACATAGACCAAGCTCTTTCAATTGCAGAAAACTTGCACTTAGACATAGTTTCTTTGCTTTCACAAAACACGCTTTATAATACAATCGGGATTGGCATTTCAAGCAGATCTTCGCGTTTGATTTCGGGAACAAGAATCGCCCATGAGTCAGAACAAGCGTTATTTAGGGCACTCGCAGACAAAGAATCGCCGATAATCGCATTTAAGGTAAATCCTGAAAAGTACAGAAACTATCTTGCTTCCGAAGCTTCAAAACAAAACGCTTGAATTGTAAAGGGAACTTAAAGCCCTAAACCATCGGCGATTTTTGTTTGAATTGAAGAAATTGAACTGTCATCGGGAAAACGCTCTTTGAGTACAAAAAATTGTTGTTCGGCAAGTTCATATTTTTCATCCGCCAACAAAAGCGCGATATAGTTTTTTAGCAAATCAGAATCAAAGGGTTGTTTTTCTACAAGCGTTTTGTATTGCAAAAGTGCTGAATCAAAATCCCCCTCCATCGCAGTTATATAGGCGAGAGATTTTTGTAAAGTCAAATTTTCGGAATCTTTTTTAAGAATATTTTCAAAAATTGTCCTAGATTTTTCCCAATCGTTAGAAAGTGCGTAACACACTCCTAAATTATAATAGGAAGAATCATAAAAATCCTCAGATTCCAAGCAAATAGAATAATAATCTATTGCCTTTGAATAGTTTTTTAGTTCCCGATAATTTTCTGCAATCGTAAAATATTCTGCATACACATTTTTTTGTCGAGCTTCTCTTTCCCACGGAACAACGAGTGAAAGATTTTTTGTCGTTTCACAAGCTGAAAATAAACTTAAAATAACAAACGGGCATAAAAAATGTGTAATTTTTATTTTCATGCGATTTACAAAACTCCCAAAACAGTCTGCTCAATTTTATGAAGCTGGGAACGGTACAAACCTGTAATGTTATGACCATAATCTGCAATCAACTGAATTATATTGCGCGGAGTTTCGTGGTCATCGCGCCCATTTAAGCGGTCGCCTGCATCTCCTAAACCAGGCATTATATAGGCATTTTCATTTAAAACGGGATCCATCCACAAAGTATAGCAAGTGCAATTTTCTAATGCGCGAGTAACTCGCAAACTCCCCTTTAGCGCAGAAATTACGTTAAAAAACTTTATGCTTTTTGGTTTTACACCTTGACTTTGAAGATATTTTACAACAGTAACAAGAGAACCACCCGTTGCATTCATTGGGTCGGCAAAAACCCAATCTTTTCCGTCTAATTCTTCAAGGTTAAAGAAAGAATTTTTTAAGTTCAAGATATATTGCATATTGTTTTCTTTTTTTGTATCATCTCTGCTGATTTTAAAAAGCGCAAAGGGTGTTACGTAATCTGTAGAAGAATATTCCTGTATTTCTTTTGACATAATCATGCTCGGTAAAAGTGCTCCACGTAACATAACACACATAATCGAATTTGAAATTTTATCGTCAATATCAGGAATTTTGTGTACCGCGTAATTTTGTACTGGATTATCAACGGGTGTTTTTACAATAATATGACCTTTTTTTTCAGATTGCAAAGATGAATTTTCCTGTGTGTACGCAAGTCTAAAAAGCATTTCGTAAGCCCGCTGACTGTAATAAATAAATTCTGCATGGTCAGTTTTTATATTTCTCAACTTTGAAATAACACGACTAGCTTCTGCGTGCGAACTTTCTTCTGTAACAAAAGAATACACTTTGATTCTGGGATTTTTTGCGCAAATTTCTTGCATCCTGTGTCCCATTTCATCAAAATTCTTAATTATCGCATTTTTATCAACAACTTCAAAACTTTTTAATGCAGAAGAATACATTGTTTCAAGAGTTTTCAAATCATTTTGGTCTTCTGCTGTTAAATAACCATCTAAATCTTCTGCCTTTAAAATAACTTTATCTTCCATAAAAACCTCTTTGAAATTGTAATTTTCATTATTCAGTACGGATTTTATCCCCTTCAACTTTAAAATGCTTTCCTGTAATC
>CALCEK010000272.1 GCA_937900125.1 uncultured Treponema sp.
CTGCACCAGGCTGGCCGGGGAGAAGGCCGACCGCTGGCTGCTTCGGCAGCATCCGAAGGTCCTCGCGCTCCCGTTTGCCGATGGCATCCGCAGGCCGGACCGTGACAATGCCATCGACCTCTATCTCTCTGACGGAGACGAAGGCGTCCGGCAGACCGGGTTCCGGTACACGCCGGAGGCTCTCAGTTCGGAGGAGAAGAAGGCCTGGATCGCGGCGCAGACCGGCGTCACCTGCGGTTCCGACGCATTTTTCCCTTTCGGCGACAACGTGGAGCGTGCGCATCGCTCCGGCGTGCAGTTTATCGCGGAACCCGGCGGCTCCCTTCGTGATGACGATGTCATCCGGACTGCGGACAGGCACGGCATGGTGATGGTCTTTACCGGGATGCGGCTATTCCATCACTGAGCAGCGTGCATCGGGCAGGCAGGACTTCAGGACCCGTCAGAGAGGCCCACAGTACGGTCCACGGGCAGGGAGAAAGCGATCCCCTGTCCCGGGGTATTCAGTCCGGCCGCGCGGTAGATGTTCTTCAGTACCGAATCCCGGATGTCCTCAGGGACCAGGATCATGACGATCTCCTTATCCGGCTGGATGGTAATATGGAAGAATTCCTCCGCCTTTTTCACCCCCTGTGCCGTCATTACGATCTGGCCAAGGCGGGGGATACCCTGGCGGTGGAGCACTACAGAACCCTGGAGAAGAACGCCGGGGACTGCGTGGGCTGCGGCCACTGCGATCAGCGCTGCCCCTTCCAGGTGGCACAAGGCGAACGGATGCGGGAAATCGCCGGGTATTTTGGAAAATGAGATCAACCGCAGAAGGTGTCGGCACGAAGGGGCGAATCAATATTACGCGACTGTGAAGACCTGCCAGCCCGTCGTGGAGCTTTTCGCTGAAACGACTGGTAAAGCGAAGAGCAAAGTAAAGCGGGTGTTTACATTCCAAAAGGAAGTTGTGTGCGTGTAAAACGAGTTCTTGGCGATTGGACTTATATCAGTTATAATAAAACAACAGGCTGGGTTTATACAGATTCAGTTTATTTTATAAAATGAGGAAACTAATTTTATGGGCAAAGATTTTGGTGCAATTTTAGAACAATGGGAAGAACAGCAAGCTCAGGCAAAAAAGGTGCAAAAAGGAAATCAAAAATCGCACAAAAAAGCGAATGCCCCCACAAAAGAAGAAAAAGAAGCTATGCAACAAGGCTATTCTTATGAGCAACAAATGCAAGCCGACAATGCGTGCTGTGCAAATCCGCTTGAAGTTTGGCTGAATCGCTACGGCACAGTTGATAAAGATAAAATTGCCGATGAAGCCCGCGAAGACGCACTTTTGCACAATCCCGAATATCTAAAGCAGTTACGTTCAGAGGCAACGCTCGATTTGCACGGTTTAACCAGAGATGATGCTTGGCAGCGATTGGGAAGTTTTATTGATGATTGCGAGCGACGAGGCTTTAGAAAAGTAACAATAATCCACGGAAAAGGGAATCACAGTCATGGAACCGACCCAGTGCTTGGTCCGATGGTAAAATTATTTATTGAGCAAGACAAACGACTCGGACGCTCAGGGCATCCCGACCGTAACAATGGCGGAACTGGCGCAACATGGGTTTTGTTCAAATAAAAAACTGTTTTTTTGCTTTTGTACCTTGTAATTCAAGTCGATTTTAGTTATTTTAGGAAAACAAGGGGAATGTATGGAAGATTTATATGCAGTTTTAGGCGTAACAAAAGACGCAAGTGCCGACGAAATAAAAAAAGCGTATAGGAATCAAGCTTTTAAATATCACCCAGACAGAAATCCAGGCGATGCTTCGGCGGAAGAAAAATTTAAACAGATAAATTCCGCCTATTCCGTTTTAGGTGATGAAACAAAACGCCGACAATACGACTTATATGGTTCGGAATCTTCCTCTTCAAATGCTTATAATTCCGCATACAATTCATACTATTCTCAAAACACCCAGAATCAAAGACAAAATTACCAACAGCAATGGAATCAAGACCCGTTCTGGGATTTTTTTAATGATTCTGAATATTACAATCGCGCTTCTCAGGATTCAAACACATACACCGAAACAAGTAGGCGCACAGAAAATCCTTCTCGCAAAGCGGGCATTCAAATGTTCGGCAAGGGAGTTTTTCAAGCAATTTTTGCATTTATGATTCTGACGATAATTCCCTACTTTTTTCCGCTTAACATAATTTGCTTTGTGGTGGGGATTCGCGGAATTGTTGATGTGTTCGGCTCGCTAAAATATATTTTTAGGAGCAACAGACAAAAATAATAATTTAAGATAAATTTCAGCGTTCTCGATAAATGATTCGTCCTCGGTTTAAATCATAGGGCGAAAGTTCAACTTTTACATTGTCACCTGGAACAATACGAATATAGTGTTTGCGCATTTTTCCGCTTAAATGTGCCAAAATGATGTGTTTATTTTGCAATTCAACACGAAACATGGTATTTGGAAGAGCTTCCTTTACAACACCTTCAACTTCAATAGCTTCATCTTTGTTAGCCACAAATTCCTCCAGAATTTATTTGCCTTTTTAAAAAATAATTCGTATACTAGATGTATTCAAAATAATAACGAACACATCTAGTATGTACAAAAAGACTTTGCTTGTCAAGGAAGGAAAAAGGGCTTGCTAAAAGGGAGGACTAAATGAATAAAGAATTTGTAGAAAAAGAAAAACAAAAGTTACTAGAATTAAGAGAGAGAACTGTTGCAACATTGCAACGCAGAAGCACAGAAGCGTCAAATCTTGCTGGTTCTGGCGAAAGTGGCGATGAAGTTGACCGTGCCTCTGACCGAATTGACGGAACGCTTTTAAATCAGCTGATTGAAAAAGACACAGAAACTTTAGAAATGATTGACGCAGCTCTTGACCGTATTGACCAAGATGAATATGGAGTTTGCCTCTTGTGCGGAACAGAAATTCCTGAAGCACGACTTGAAGTAACCCCTTATGCAGCATTGTGCATTGATTGTGAATCAAAACAAGAACTCAGAACTCGCTAATTTTTAAGGTTTATTTTTAGATATTGACCTATTTAGTTTAAGTTCTAAATAGGTCAATCTTTTGGAATTGAAAATGCCCTTCTTTTACAAAACACAATTCTGTGTAACCTGCCTTTTTTGCATATTCTAGGGCAAAATCAAATGCAAAATCCAAGTATTCACTTTGGTGTGCGTCAGAATTGACTGTAACAGGAACATTTTGTTCTTGCAAAAGCGAAAGAAGTTCCAATGAGGGATACGGTGTATTCAAATAGCCTCGTGCCATTCCGCCCGTATTAATTTCAACACAAATGCCAGCTTTTTTGCAAGCTTTTGCAAGTTCCCGAAGTTCTTCACGATACCAGGTAGCATTTTCGTCAAAAAGTGGAGTGTTGTACTTTGGATTATTTTGTTTTCTGATGAGGTCTGGGTGGCCTAAAAACGTAAAATCGCCTTTTTCTAACATTTCCTTTTCTAGCAAAAAATATGTGTGAACCCAATCCTTAATATTATCTTTAAAAAAATCCTTAATTCCAGCACGGACATTTTCTTGGCTAGAATCATCGGCTTCCGTAAAGCCACCATCGCCCGTAATAAAGTGAACAGAACCAATCAAAAAGTCGGGGGAAAAATCACTGTAGCGGTCAAAACGCGGTGTACAAAGACCCCGAACATAATCAGCCTCAAAACCGAGCTGAATTTCAATTTTTCCCTCAAATTCTTTTGCAAGCGAGCGGATTTCATTACAATATGCAAGATGATTTTCTGGTTTTACGTGCCAATCGGTTGAAAACGGAAACATCGAGTGGGAAGAAAAACCCAAAACTTCAAATCCCTTTTCTATAGCTTTTTGAACCATGTCCCGCGCACTTTCTTTTCCATCACAAAAAGTGCAATGCGTATGATAATTTGTTTTCATAATGACGATTTCCAATTATTTATTAAAGTGTTCAATGTTACAAAATCAAGGCAAAATTCCGTTCGCGCGGCTTCAAATGCCACCAAATCTTTTGTTTTGCACGCATCATTCATTTCTTTTGCTGATTTTGCAAGTTTTTTCGCGCTAACAGTTGCACTACTGCCTTTTAAAGTGTGCGCTAATTCTTCTAACTTAACAAAATTTTTGTTTGGGAGAGAAAGTTCCGTTTGAATTTTAGCAAGCAAATCTTGCGTTTGTTCAACATAAACCGTCATAATTGTGCGGGCAAGTTCCTTGTCGCCTTCAACAGTATCCATAAAATCAACAACGTCCCAAAAACCTTCTGCGGAATTTTTTATATTGGTCAAATTCATAATTTTTTTTGCTTCAGGAAGAGAAAGAACGGTATTCCATTTTTCTAACATTTGGGCAACATCGCCACGCTTAAACGGCTTTACCAAAATGTCATTTATACCAAGTCGCCTGTATTCTTCAAAATCCCGAGTGTCATTATTTGCGGTACAAGCAACAATTATTCCTTTGTATTGCAAAGAATTACGCAATTCAATAGTAGCATCGATTCCACTTTTTACTGGCATTAAAATGTCCATAAAAATCATATCAACGTTAGGGTGAGCCTTAATTTGCTGAACTGCCTGCTCGCCGTCTTCTGCTAAAAGGACTTTTGCCCCAAACTTTTGCAAAAATGTTGCAATAATTTTGCGATTTACAGGGTGGTCTTCCGCTACAAGAATAAGGCTTCCACTTGCAATGGCAGAAGTTTGACTATTTATTTGTTGAGTGGAAATATCATTTTTGGGTTTAGAATCGTTTTTAATCGGCTTTTCTTGCAAAATTTGCAAAAGTTGCTGAAATTTTATGGGCTTGTAAATATATCCATTGTACAAATCCAGCTGATTTATTTTTGCGGAAATTCCCACCTGACCTTCAGGAATCATTAAGTATAATTTAAGATTTTCTGCATAAGGGAGTTTTTTTATTTCTGTCACAAGCTGTCCGCCGTTAGTATTTGGCATTATCATATCGATGTAAACTGAATTAAACGGAATTTTTGCATTTTGCGCTGACTGAATTTTTTGCAATGCGACACTAGCATTTAAGGCTACTTCAATATTATTGATTCCCAATGTTGACAATTTGTTCACAAATGCAGACAAAGCAAGTTCGCTATCGTCCACAAGCAAAATTCGTTGTTCGAGTGAAAAAGAAAATTCTTCTTTAGAATCTGATTCAATGGGAGCTTTTTCTAGCGGGATTTTAAACCAAAACGTTGAACCATTTTCTGGGTTGCTTCTAACACCGATTGTTCCGTGCATTATCTCAACAAGATGTTTGCTAATTGTAAGCCCCAATCCGCTTCCACCAAATTTGCGTGTAGTGCTAGAATCAACTTGATAAAACTGATTAAAAATAAGTGCTTGTTTTTCAAGAGGGATTCCGATTCCCGTATCGGAAACTTCAAAATGCAAACTTCCACTTTTTTGCGAAAGTTTTACCAAAATTGAACCTTTTTTTGTAAACTTTACAGCGTTTTTTACTAAATTCAGCAAAATCTGCTGCACACGAGTTGGGTCGCCCGTAACCATTTCTGGCATTGAATAGTCAATATCGGTAACAATTTCTACGCCACTGTTAAATGCTTCTATGCTAACAAGGTCAACCACGCGCTCACAAAGGTCAATAACATTGTAGGGAATATTTTCCAATGTAAACTTATTTGAATTGATTTTTGCAAAATCAAGCACGTTGTTTGCCAGCTGCAAAAGAACGTTCGCGCTAAATTCAATTTGTCTTAAGTATTCATTTTGTTCTTGAGTTAATTTTGTGTCCGATAAAAGTTCCGTTGTGCTGATTATTGTTTGAATTGGAGTGCGAATTTCGTGCAATGCACTAGACAAAAATCTAGTTGCTGAATCCATCGAATTCTCTGACATTTTCGACTTTTCCTTAGACTAGTGCATAGAATGCAAAACATCTATTGCTTTTTTTACAATAGCATCTGTTTTTTGCGGCTTTACCATATAACTTCTTGCGCCCAAACTTAAGGCTTTTACAACGGATTCTTTCATTGTTGCCTGAGAATAAACTAAAATTGGAGCGTTAAAATTTTTTCTTTGCAAACTGCGCAAAATGTCAAATCCGTTCATATCGGGAATGTAAATATCCAAAATCACAAGGTCAAAGCTTTCTTTTTCTTGTTGCTGCATAAATTTTACGCCAGAATCAAAAAGTTTAACCTCTGCATTGATTTGTAAAAACGCCTTTTCTAACAGTGTGCGGATAACAATATCATCATCTACGATTGCTACTTTAAGAATATTTCCAGTATCTTCGCTGTCTAAAATCACGCCTTCTGCATTGTCAGTGCCGAATCGCATTTCTAGCGAAGCATGCAAATCGTTTGCGTCAGAATTTAAGATTTTTTCAATAATAATTTCATTCGAATTTGTTCCAGAACCGCCGTCAACAACGGAATTAAGAATGTCAATTATATTTTGCACAATTTCAATTCCATGATAACGCGGATGCCCTGCAAGTAAATTTTGAACAAATTTGTTTAAGGACAAAACTTTTATGTTTTTCCGCGAAATTTGCGGGACTTTTATGATGTTGTCAAACAAAAGCTCCAAATTAGAACCGTCAACAAACGTCAAGTTCATTGCGGAAAGCATAACAATAACTTTTGGATTTGTAAGATTGTTTTGTTCAATTATCTCAGCAAGTCTGTATTTTAAAAGATTCAATTTTTCTAGGTTCAAACCTTGCGCAACTTCAATAAAAATCACATTTCCATTAGTGTGAATTTCCAAAACGCAAGGAGTTAAATCAATTGTTAAGGTTGTTTTAAGAGAATCAGCTATAGAATTAAAGAAAATATCAAATTTGATAGGTTTTGTAAAATATTTTATAACCGCATAAAGTGCTAAATTTGCAATTTGATAGCGCGGAATCACAGGTCCACTTATTATAATTGGAATCGACTTTGCATTTGGGTCAACATATTTTCTTTCAAGAAAATCGTGAAGATTATCAAAATTATTTTCAACATTTATTACAACCAAATCAGGAAGAATTGCAAGCATTTTTGTAAAAGCATCGCGGTTGCCTGTTGCAGTTTCAACAAAAATTTGCTCATCTTCAAGTTTTTGTCGCAAAAACTCTCTAAAAAGCGGCGAGGCATCTATAAGTAGAACCTGTTTCATATCTACACATTTTATCCGATAAAATGTATAATTGCAAGGTTTAAGGAGTGTATATGAAAGCTGTTGTTTTTATTGCGGATGGTTCTGAAGAAATTGAAATGATTACCCCCGTAGACTATTTGCGCCGTGCGGGTGTAGAAGTTGCACTTTGTTCCGTTGGAAGTTCAGATAGAACTGTAACTTGCTCTCACGGGGTTCGTGTAACCGCAGATTTTACCCTAGAGGAGTATACAAAATCTTTTCCAAATGAAAAGCCAGATGCCGTTGTTGTTCCAGGAGGAATGCCAGGGGCAACAAATATTGCTTCGTGCAAAAGGGCAATTTCATTTTTGCAGGAACAAAATGACGCTGGACGTTTAGTATGCGCAATTTGCGCTGCCCCCGCCGTTGTTCTTGGGAAAACTGAAATTCTAAAAGGGAAAAAATGGACGTGTTATCCCGAAATGGAAAAAGAAGCTCCCGATTTTGCAGAAACTCATTGCGCATCCGTTCCATTTGTTCATGACAAAAATTTGATTACAGGGCGCGGACCTGGCGCGGCAGAAGAATTTTCTATGGAAATTGTAAAAACTCTTGCGGGAAGCGAGGTCGCTCAAAAAATTAGGCGCGGCTCTGTACAACGCGAAACAAAATAATGACTGGTGCAGATTTAGTTTTTACGATTCTTGGCTCTATTTGCGTGATTTTGGGCTTTATCGGCTGCATAATTCCAGGGATTCCTGGCACACCGCTTTGCTGGGGCGGCTTGCTTTTGGCATCCTTTGTAAGCCGAAGTTTCCTTGATTGGAAATGGCTTTTGGGAGCTGGGATTCTTACAATCGCTGTTGAAGTTTTAGACAACTTTATTCCGAGCATTTTTACAAAACACGGAGGCGGCACAAAAGCGGGTTCAATTGGCTCTACAATTGGCGTTTTTGCGGGACTTTTAGTTGGTGGCGTTTGGGGGATTCTTTTAGGTCCCTTTGTGGGCGCATTTGTAGGCGAAATGATTTACGACCATAGCGATATAAAGCGCGCATTACATTCTGCGTGGAATTCATTTTTGGGATTTTTAACAGGAACGGGGCTTCGCCTTATAACATCCGCTATTTTTGTTTTTCTGTTTGTCCGCTCGTTTTTTTAGGGATTCCCTTTTTTGTTTGCGGTGGACAGAAGATAGGATTTTTTGTATAATTACGAACGTTTGTTAGTAAAAAGTTGGAGAGGGCAACGTGGGGAAAAAACTATCTCGTGGAGACATAATTAAGGCACTTTTAGAAGCTTCATTTTTTTGTTCTGCGGGCGAAACAAGTCTTTCGGACATAGCAAATCGGCTCGGAATAAAAAAAGCATCGTTGTACAATCATTTTTCAAGCCGAGAAGATATTATTGAACAAACCTTAATTTCATCTGAAGATTATCTTAAATCACTCACATTTGTTCCACCGCATTTGGAACAAGTGGCACAACGCTACACAGCAGAAACAGTCCTAAAAGGAATGGTAACTCGCTACTTTAAAATGCACGAAAAAAATCCTTTGTTCCAAATATACACTTTTGTAGAAAGTCAAAAATATTTTTCCAAAAAAGCAGCCAACATTGTCCAAGATGAATACGAACTTTTAGCGCGTCAAACACAAAATACACTTTACGCACTTTATTCATCACAAAAAATTTCGCTTCCGCAAGAGCAAATTCCTGGAGCAACGGCTTGGTTTTGTTCGGGGCTAACAAATATTTTAAATCGCTACTTGCTCGACAGAAAACTATTGCTTATGGAAAATCCCGCAATCGGCGAGGGAGAATTGTTTTCCCTCCCCTCAAATGATTCAGCATTAGAAAAGGTAAACACGCTTACGGACGCTTTTGTTTCCCTTTTGCGATGTTCAAAATAAAATGGCGAGCCGCCAAAAATCCTAAAAATCGAGGTTTTAAATGTTTAGTGAATGGCTTCCTGACGTGCCAACAGATTATTTGTTTTCGTTTTTTCTGATGTATTCCGTGTTTGGTTGGATTTGCGAAGAAATTTGGTGTACAATCGCGTTTAAAAAGG
Organism: uncultured Treponema sp.; assembly: GCA_937900125.1. Classification (GTDB taxonomy): domain Bacteria; phylum Spirochaetota; class Spirochaetia; order Treponematales; family Treponemataceae; genus Treponema_D. Next base: position 9,184 of record CALCEK010000272.1, read on the forward strand.
TCGTAAAACGCGGAATGTTGCACGGCCCAATTTGTCCGATTTACGGCTTTGGGGCTTTATCGATTTGGTTTTTTCTTTATCCATTTAGAAATATGTGGATTCCGCTTTTTTTTGCTTCAATGCTTGTAACAAGTTTGCTTGAATATTTTACAAGTTGGCTTTTGGAAAAACTTTTTCACGCAAAATGGTGGGACTATTCCGAAGAAAAATTCAACCTTAACGGGCGCGTTTGTTTGCTGAATTCCTTTGCGTTCGGCATAGGCGGGCTTGCCTTTTGGCATCTTTTGCATCCTTTTTTTGAGCAATTTTTGTACAAGGAAATTTTTGCCCCATACATTCCGCTTGTTGCCCGTATTTTGTCCGCAATTCTTTCAGTAGATATTATTGTTACGGTGCGCAAACTTGTTGACTTTACGGCAACAATGGAAAAATTCAAGGCTTATGGCGAGCAACTAAAAGAACGTTTTGACGGCGAAGAATGGTTTCAGAATCAGTCTTTCCGCGCAATGCTGGAATCTATCAAAAACCGCGCAAATGTTGACAAAAAGAATTTTAGTTCGCACTTTTTAGAATCGCTTGAAAAATACGAACAAAAGCAAAAATCTGTGGAATATTGGTTTAAAAAATTCCCAACGATGACTTCAAAATCGTATAGCAAACAAATTGAACATTTCCGCTCGTACATACAGCAAAAGTCAAAGAAAAATGACAAAACGCTTGACTAAGGCAAAATGTTTTTGTTATACTTTTTACATCTGACGGGGGTGTAGCTCATCTGGCTAGAGCGCTTGCATGGCATGCAAGAGGTAAGGGATTCGACTTCCCTCATCTCCAACCGACCTAATTTACAATCCGTAAGTTAGGTCTTTTTTTTTGAAAACAAAACTAAAAAACGCCAAAAAGGGAGGTTTTATGCAAAAAACGATTCGCCCCGAAATGATTTCTGAAAATACATTTAAAATGATTGGCAAAGATTGGCTACTTGTTACCGCGCAGGCAGATTCAAAGGCAAACACCATGACTGCAAGCTGGGGCGGAATGGGGATTTTGTGGAACAAAGCAGTTGCAACAATTTACTTGCGTCCTTCGCGCTATACAAAAGAATTGATTGATAAAAGCGAAACTTTTTCACTAAGCGTTATGCCACAAAAGTACAAAACTGCGTTAGACTACTGCGGAAGCCACAGCGGTCGCAATGAAGACAAACTAAAGCAGGCAAAACTTGAACTTGAATATATGAACGGAACGCCTTGGATAAAAAATGCCCGATTAGCATTTATCTGCCGAAAATTGTATGTTCAAGAGTTTGACCCAAATTCTTTTGTTGATGAAAAAATTCTCAATCAAAATTACAAAAAAGATGATTTTCACACAATGTATATCGGAGAAATCTTAAAAATAATTGAAAACGAACGTTAAAATCAGGAGAAAATATGCGTTTTGTTAGTACCAGAAATGAAAAAAAACAAGTATCTTTTCAGCAAGCTCTATTAAATTGTATGCCAGAAGATGGCGGTCTATACGTTCCTTGCGATTGTGAAGATTTGCGACACTGGATTTTGTATGCCGATGAAAAAACTTCTTTTGCAAACCTTGCAGGAACACTCACTTCTGCACTGATAAACACTGAATTTAGCCCGATAATTTGCGAAGCCATTGCAACCTCCGCTTTTCCATTTGAACCCGTTGTTCGCCAATTAGACGAAAATTTGTTCATTCTTGAACTATATCATGGTTTTTCAGGTACATTTAAGGATTTTGGGACAGCATATTTAGCTTCCGCACTCGAAACCATTCTCAAAATGAATGGAGAAAAATCAATTTTGTTGGACGCAACAACTGGAGAACTTGGCGCGTGTATGTCAAAGGCTCTCAAAGGGAAAAAACTCCTTAAATCAATCTTAATTGCACCCAAGGGAAGTTTTAGGGGACTTGATGAAAGCGATTTTGTTTGGAATGGCGGCTCAATTTTCCCGATTGAAGTAGACGGAAACGAAAAAGATTGCCACGATTTTGTTCAACATTTTTTTTCTAATCCCGAATTGGTAAAAAAATATCACTTAAGCCTTGCAAACACCGCAAACATCGGGCGGCTTTTGCCACAAGCATTTTTTTACACTTTTGCGTTCACAAGAATCAAAAAAATCGTAAATGGGGATATTTATTATGCTATGTCCGCAGGAAATTACGGAAACTTGATTTCTGGCTTGTACAGCTGGCAATTAGCTCTTCCTGTAAAAGGTTTTATTTTGCCTTCTACACCGCAATTATGCACAGACGCTCAAGGAAAAGTGATGGTTGTAAACGATTTAGTGCCTCTTGAAAAGCGAAATCCCGCAAATCCGTCTGACCCGCTTAATATTGAACGCCTTGAACACTTTTTTAAGCAAAATTCGCTTATGATGAGAAGTTTCGTTTATCCCGCAAATGTTTCAAATAAGCAAATTTCTGAAGCCTGTAAAGAACTTTTTGTAAAATATAAGATTTATGCGGATTCAGAAACAAGTGCTGCTTATGCGGCAGCGCGACTTCGCACCGATATTACACGCAATGACGAAGGTTCAGTTGTTCTTGTTGCCCGAAACTGCCCATTTATTGATAGGGAGTTTTTAATGCACAACTTAGGGGAATGTCCTAAACTCCCAGAAAAAGTTGAGGGGGCGTTCAAGCCTGTTGCGTTAAACAGACCTGTTGTTTCCCCCAAAAATTATGACTACCTTACTTCTGTTCTAAATTCGCTGAATCTTCGGCGGATTTTTTAGAAGAGTTTTCCTCTTTTTCAGTTTCAGTTGATTTTTTTGTACGCCGAGTGCGCTTCACTTTTTCAACTGGCTGAACGGCAGAAGTGAATTTTTCACACTTATATTCGGAACCATCTTTTGCGGCACTTAATGTGCGGTACAATCTGTGGATTTGCTCACGCAAAATGCGCGGACTGTACATTGCAATTGCTGCAAAAGCGTACCAAAGTGTTGTTTCCATTTTTTCTTTGTTAAACCAACGAACTCCATTAAATTCATTCGCACCAGAAAGCAAAGAAGCATATTCACTTTCTACAAGGAATTTTGCAACTTCATAAGTAGACTGAATTTGCCCTGATGCGCCAAAATTTAAATTTCTAATTCGCATAAGCAAGAAAATCCGCTTAAATGTATCTTGCATTTCGGGAGTGCGAATATCTGCCTTGCCGAGCAATTCGGTAAGTTTGCGGTTGTAGCCCCATTTTTGACAATTTTCGCTTCCCGCAGAAGAAACAATGGCAAATGCACTTAAAATTTCTGCTGCACAAGGAATGTTTGTAAGCCCTTCGTACAAAAGATTGTTGGATGTAACTTTCACAACGGAATTTGAGCGAGCACGACTTGAAGAAAGTGGGTCGGATTCCGTTCCTTCTAAACCGAGTGCCGATGTTACAGTTGCAACAAGGTATTCAATTTGTTTACAGAAAGCTTGGAAACGCTGAGTAGACGTTAGCGAAGAAGCTTTTTTGCTACTGCGAGCAGCTTTTTGCGAAGCAGTTTTTGCTTTTTCACCTGATTCAAGGGCGAATTGAGCTTCTTTTTCGTAATAGGCAAGAGCTGCGTCTTTAATTTCGGCAAAAATTTCTTCTGTTTTTGGAACTACACCATCATTTTCCTTTGTTGCAAGGGCTGGATTAAACACCAATTTTAGTCGTTTAAACAATTCTGGCGTTGCGAATTTTTCAAGAGCCGCATACAAATCCTTGTAACGATATTCTTGCCAAGCGACATCAAGGTCTGGTGTTCCGCTTCCATTTAAAAGCTCGTTGAGTTTTGCGTATTTTCCTTCAGCGGTGTCTACAACTTGCTGAACATCAAGATAAACTTGGTACTCAAATCCGTTTAACGAAACAAACATTCCGTTGTTGATAATGTCATCGCTTTTTCTAACATACCATAATCCAGCGCGGTGTTCGCGGAAAATGCAAAAATGGTCGCTTCCGTAGCTAAGTCCAAGCCCTTCCGCCAAAGAACGGCTTTCCATTTTTTTGTCATTTTCGCCACTTCCGATTTTTACGGCATATTCGCAAGACTGTTTAATCCAACCGCTTGCTCTTTCATATTTGTTGTTATAAAAAACGATTGTGCGCTCATTTCCTGCACTGTTTGAATAGGCAAAAATATTTTCATTTACCGTTCCATTATTCCAAACATCGTAAAATAGGAAATTTTCCACACCCGCAAACAAATATCGCTTGTGCATAAGCGGGAAAATATCATGCCAATGTCGGTCAACAAGATAACCATCTGGCTGTTCATCGCGGTAAGCACGAGTGTATTCCATTCCATATTTTTCTTCAAAACCTTCAATTTGCCCATGTCCGAACATCGGAAGCCCTGGCATTGTAACCATAAGGGTACAAACGCCAAAGTATTTGTCGCTTTTTCCAAACTGAGCAACGGCGGTTTCTTCGTCAGGATTGTTCATAAAATTCACAAAGCGTTTTAAAACTTGCGGGTCAAACTTGATTGTATTTTTAACAGTGTCGCGGTACTTTTGATTTTCTTCTTTTTTGAGCATATTCATAAATGCACTGTTGTACACGCGGTGCATTCCGAGCGTTCGGGTAAAATATCCTTCCATCATCCAAAACGCCTCGGCAAGAAGCAAAGTATCGGGCATATCTTTTGCACAGCGGTCAACAACTTCGCGCCAGAACTCATTCGGAATCGCAGATTCAAATTGGTCGGTTGTAAGCGCGTACTGACTGCGGGTTGCAATATCCCCACCGTGTCCTGGCTCGGGATACCACAAACGGCGAATATGCTTTTTTGCCAGCACCATTGCCGCGTCAAAGCGAATAATCGGGAAGTTTGCCGCAACTTTCATAATTTGCTGAATAACTGCCTCGCGCGCTGCGGGATTTAAAAAGTCAATCTGAGCGGTGTCATTCCATGGCATTCCAGTGCCATCGTTTCCGTGATAAATGTATGTTACATCGCCAGTTTGATTGTCAATTCGTTTAAAACAAACAGCGCAATCAGTTTTAGAATAGTAGTGGTCTTCAAGCTGAATTGTAACTCGCCCGTCCTGACTTAAATTTTCGCTATTAAATGAATATTGAGGATACGGATTATCTTTACGACTGATAAAATAATCGGGGTGTTCTATAACCCATTTTCCGTCCATACCAGTGTGATTTGGAACCATATCACTTGCAAGCCGAATTCCGCGCTGCCAACACCGTCTACGCAAGTTGTCAAGGGCATCCCAGCCGCCAAGATTCCAAGCAATTTCATAATCCAAAAGACTGTACGCACTTGCCGCTGCCTCTGGATTTCCATTTATTTGCTTAATTCGCTTTGACGCATAGCTACGCTCCCAAAGTCCAATAAGCCACAAGCCAGTAAATCCTTCATCACGGAGCAAGTCAAGTTCTTCATCAGGGATTTGGTCAAGCCGATTGATTTCGCGATTGTATTTTTTGCTCAACTGATAAAGCCACACAAGAACAGTTTTTGCCATAAGCACAACTTTTGGCATCCAATCGCGGTCTGGGCTAAAGCGTTCATATTCTTTCATCAGATTTTCATAAGAATACGCTGACATTTCAACGTCGCCACCAGTTGTTGGATGCCACGCTGCCTTTTCTTCCTCAGACAAAGTATCAATTCCTTCCAAAAGTCTGCGAAGCCATTCGCCCAACAAATCGGCCCAATTTTGCCGAATATAATCAAGCTGCCCTTTTAAAGAAGTTGGAGATGCTATAACGGGTTCTTTTAGCATTGAAATTAAATCGTGGTTTTTAGGGCCAAAAACTGGTTGCGTTAAAAAATATGCCTTAATTTGATTCCAAGTTTTGATGTAATTATTGTTAAGTGAAAGTTTTGAATCGTCAAACAAGATCTGGAACGGATGAAAAGCAGGATTTTCATTTGCAAGATGGAGCAAAATCAACTCTTCTAACACCTGTTCGCGATTTGTGCGTTCAACCTTTGCCCCTTCGTCCCAGCAAGTTTGAAAAAGATAATCTTCTTTGGTAAGCTTATTTTGGTAAACTGCAACTGGCGGAAATTCTTCCATAAATTGCAAAAGCAACTCGTTGATTGTATCTTTTCCAAAATAAGTGTCTAAATCGTTTAGCAAATTTGTAAACACAGAAGGCACTTTGTCGCGCCTAAATAGCATACAAACGTAGTGGAAAATTTCATCGATAAGTCCCATCGCGTTTAGGCTTCCCGCAGACACCTGTTTTTCAGGTTCGCCACGTTCTGTAAACAAGGCATTCAATTTTACTTGGAATTGTTGCACAGCTTTTAGGTCTGCAAAAATAACATTTCCACTTGATGAGTACAACGATTGGTCAAATTGACACTGATTGCGGATTGCCCGACTTATATGAAATTCGTTGTAAGAAATATTCATTCGTTTCCTCCTAACTGATTTGCGTGAATATTGACTATTTCTTGAATTTTTTTGATAAGGTTGGATTTTGTAGCTAATTCTTCAACAGAAAGTGGCATTCTGTAAGTCCAGTTAAATTCATTTACAGAACCAGGCACATTTATGCGTTCGTCTTGCGGATTTTGCAAATATAAAGATTGCTCCAAATACAAAAAGTCCTGTAACGGCGGAACAAACAGCGCACTTTTGCAAGTTGCAGATGTTTTAAGACAAAATTCAGCAATTTGCGGATTAAAATCAAGGTTTGCCTCAAATTGAGAATTTTGCGTCAGTTTTAGATAGGCTTTTACGGAATCTTTTTCATCATTCCACCATTGTCGAAGTGTAGAACTATCGTGTACAGATGTTGTGGCAACGCTCAATTCTGGGTAGGATTCAAAAGGATAGAATGGTTGTCCGTCCTCGCCCCAAGCCCTATTCCAACGAATAACTTTGAGCGATAAAATATTCAACTTTTGCAACACCTCTGGCAACGCTTCTAAGTTTACACCCAAATCCTCGGCACAAGGAATCATATCAGATGTGTTTACAATTGGTTGTAAAACAGAAAGTGCTTGTTGTTTCCAAAGCGCGTTTTCTTTTATTGAATTATTCTTAAATAATTCCACCAATTTTTGTTGTTCGTCCCAACTGAGTGTTTTCCATGCAGTTGAATCTTGATAATGATAGACAAAAATAAATTCATCAGGTGAAATTTCAATTAACGCACGGTCGCGCCATTTTTTTGCCAAAGCATTTTTTAAGTTCAAATCGCGACTTTCATCATCACAAAAATGGAGAGCGTAAATTTCTTTGTCCCCGCGAATTCCCTTTTTAAAATTCCACAATTCCTCAGAACCAAGTCGGTCGCATACTTTTTCCAAAATCGAATGCGCTTCTTCGTGATTCCACGTAATATCTTCTATTATACTGGTCGGAATGTGCGGTTCGGATAACCAATGAAGTCGCCCCTCGTCAAAACCTGCTTGTTCCAAAGTTGCCCTTGAAATTTTTGCAAACGGCTCTGTGTGTCCCAAAAATGCCGTAGTTTCAGATTCGGGAACAGCCCAAATTCTAAAAAATCCCAAAATATGGTCAATTCTAAACGCATCGTAGTAATTTGCCGCATTTGAAATTCGCTTTTTCCACCAATCATATTGGTCAGCGGCAATTCGTTCCCAATTGTACGTGGGGAATCCCCAATTTTGCCCAAGTGGATTTTCTCCGTCTGGCGGAGAACCTGCACGCAAATCTTGGCGGAAAAATTCTGGCCAGCCCCAACAATCCGCGCTGTCTTCATTCATCAAAATGGGAATATCGCCCTTTAAAACGATTCCTTTTGACCTACAATAATCTGCGGCTTCTTTAAATTGCTGAGAAGCTCTCAACTGACACCATACAAAAAAATAGTGACTTGACTTATGAGCTTTGTTTCTCCATCGCAAATTGATTTTTTCTCGCGTCATTGTACGAAATTGCTCGTCCCAACTTTTCCAAGATGCCTGCATAGCGGAATCTTTTAAATCTTTAAAAACAGCATAGGGAATCACCCAAGCATTGTCCGCAATAAATTTTTTGATTTCAGTATTGAATTTATCTGAAAATGAATCTAAGCCGCTCGCACTGACAACGCTTGCACCGCCTTGCACACTTTCTTTTTCTTCCTTAGAAATGCGCTTTTCTATATTTGCATACAAAAGATGCAGTAATTCGTACTTTTGATTTGTAAGCGCAGTGTAATCAAAACGTTTTGCATAGCCAAAATTTTTCTTAAACGCTTTGTAAGCCGACGCAAATTTTTTATCTGTTTTAAGAGTATTTTCAAACTCAGGCAAAGACTCTATATTTATGTATAGAGGATGTAGCGCGTAAGCAGAAAGTCCTGAGTATGGTGAAGAGTGAGTACCCGTATCATTGACAGGCAACAACTGTATAAGCTTAATTCCACATTCGCTACAAAAATCAGCAAAGGGTTTTAGCGACATAAAATCCCCAACAGCGGGACTTTCTTTGGTGTACAAAGCACCAAGCGGTATTACAACACCTGTTTTTCTTTCCATAAAAGAATTATATCATAATTTTTAATTATCTGTATAGGAAAAAATTTAAAAAAATTAAAAAATATACTGTTTTAAGTTTTTTTTAAGAAAGTTTTAGACAAAACCGCAAGTCCAATGCCAAACAGGAACTGCGAGTTCGTTTGAAAACGGCTGAGTGCGGTTAAAATCAGGAAGCCAAGATGTGTCATCGCTTAAATCTTGATAAAACAGATAGGAAAAATCATATTCGTTTATCGCATTGCGCAATTTTTTATCTTCTTCTGCATTCACAAGCCGATTCTGAAAGGCTTTTAAAGAGGAATTCCGCTTTTTCAAAAGATTTTCTTCTTCACAAAACGGGACAGGGGTATATTGCGACATAAGAGAAATACACGCTTTTGAATCGGCGTATTTTTTAAGCCAATTTAAAGTTAATGTGGTATCTTCAAATCTTCCAGGTAAAAACAAATGACGAATGATTGTTCCAGAAAACATTTTTTCTTTTTTGCCAGATTTTGTGTTTACCATTCGAATTTCCATTTGATTCGCATTTAACATCCATCGAATTGCGCGTTTTGCAACCGTAGGATAATCCTTTGCAGCAAAAAGTTCTTCGCTCATAATCGGATTTAGCGTTTTTAAGTCTGGAAGCCAAATGTCAACTAAGCCGCGCAAAAGCTCAAGACTTTCTACAGATTCGTATGCGCTTGAATTCCAAGCGACAGGAATTGAAAGCCCCGCGTTTTTTGCCATTTTAAGAGATTCTGCAATAAGCGGAATGTGGTGACTTCCTGTTACAATGTTTATATTTTCCGCACCTTTTTTTTGCAAACAAAGACAAATATCAGAAAAAGTTTTAGAATCGACGGCTTGCCCTACACCTTGCTGGCTGATTTGATAATTTTGGCAAAATGCACACCTTAATGTGCAACCGCTGACAAAAATTGTTCCGCTTCCGTTTTGAACGGTGATTAAAGGCTCTTCGCCAAAATGCAAACAAGCTGAAGCTAATCTTAAATTACTTGATTCTTTGCAAAATCCCTTTGCAAAAGTTTCATTTTTTTTTGGATTATTGGAAACTACTCGGTTTACACCGCATTTTCTAGGACATTGATTGCATTGACTGTAGGCAAAAAGTGCGGAATCTTCCATTATATAGCCTGTTTGTCAACAAAAATAATCATTAAATCGTTTAGCAAATCAAGAGGCAAATCTTCCGCTTCGGAATTTACAATTTGGCACAATTCTTTCCAATCTGAAGGCGAAAAACACTCCGTTCCTTCAACTTTGCAATCTAAAAGCGAAGAAAGTGCAACTAATTTTTCAACATTCGGCGAATCAGAAGGCGAATTTTGTTCCCACCAAAATGCAAAACTTTGCGCAAGCGAGGAATTTTTATACTCCCGACAAAAAAAATCACGGGCTTCAGAAAGAAAATCGGCAGAAGAACTGCGTTTTTTGATTTTTTCAAGGTCAGAGGCGAATTTATCAATTCTAGTCATTTTTTTATCATATAAGAGGCAAGCGTTAAAAGTCAAGCAAGTTAAAAAATTGCATTTTCCTAAACTTAAAAACTTGACGTTAAAATTTTCCGATATTACATTAGAAATATTCAACCTGTTCGGAAAACTTACTTTCCGCATTTATTTTAGAGGATTTTTATGGAACAACTTAAGTGGGTCATTTTGGCAATAGCGGTTATAATGTACGCACTTGTAATTGCTTTTCAAGAAAAAAAGGTTTACTTTACAAGTTCAGCGGCGGTTTTAGTGCTGATTTTAGGCATTATCTTTCCTGGAAATATTTTTCAGTTGCCCCAAGATTTTGCAGGTTCAACGCATTTTTATGCTTTGCGCCACGCATTTACAGAAATAATCAATTGGAATGTTCTTTTGATTTATCTTGGAAGTATGACAATCGCCTCGCTTTTTATCTATTCAAAAGTGCCAGCGCGAATTGCTGACGGAATTGTTGAAAAAAGCCGCAACACTGGACTTGCGATGGTTTTAATTTTGGCAATGACGGGAATTATTTCAATTTTTGTAGAAAATGTGGCGACCGTGCTTGTTATGGCACCGATTGCACTCGCACTTTGTCGCAAATTAAAAATGAATCCCACACTTTTTATGATGGGTCTTGCGGTTATGAGCAATCTTGAAGGAACAGCGACGCTAGTCGGCGACCCCCCAAGTATGATTTTTGCAAGTTATGCGGGCTATAACTTTAACGACTTTTTTGTTCACAACGGAACTCTTTCCATTTTCTTTATAATTCAAGCGGGAATGATTGCGGGTTGCGTTTACTTTTACTTTTTCTTTGCAAAAAACGGAAAAAACAAAATTCAAGTTGACAAAGAACAAGTTATTTCGTGGTTTCCACTTTGGCTTCTTTTGGGAATGATTTTTGGACTTGCGGGGATTTCCTTTATTCACACAGATTTTGCCTATTTGAGCGGACTTTTTGTTTTGGCACTGGGAATCGCTGGGCTTATTTGGTACTTTTTCATTCAGAAAAAAACGCTAGAAGAAACGCGCACTTTGGTAAAGGAATTGGATTGGGAAACAATTTTTTTCCTCATTGGAATTTTTGTCGTTATTGGGGCGATTCAAGAAATTGGTTTGCTCGAAGATTTTGCCGTTTTCCTTGCGGGAATTACGGGCGGCTCAAAAGTGTTGGGATTTTTTATAATCTTGATTGTTTCGATACTGATTAGCGGTTTTGTGGACAATGTGCCTTATATAATTGCAATGTTGCCCGTTGCCGATTCTCTTGCACGAACACTTGGCTTAAATCCTGAACTTTATATGTTTGCGCTACTTGTTGGCAGTTGTCTTGGCGGAAATTTAACACCTTTTGGGGCGAGTGCAAACATTGTTTCGATGGGAATTATAAAAAAAGAAGGCTACCCAATGAAATTTTCAGGCTGGCTAAAAGTTGGTGTGCCGTTTACCATAATTACAACCGCAGTTGCTTCAATTGTTTTGTGGCTTTTGTGGGCGTAATAACGCGGACTTATGCGTGGGGAAAGAAGAATCTTGCATTTTTGTAAAAGTTTTGCTATGCTAACTTTGCACTAAAAAAAGGAACTGCCAGATGAGATTTCTAAAATTACCCTTAAAACGTACTCTACTAATTGCACTAGCGTTGTTCGCGCTTTTATCTGCCACTTTTGCAGAAGAATCAGAATCCAATATAAAAGATACATTTTCATTTGGAACATTCGCTACGGTTGAAAGCAAAAAAAGCGGGGGCGGCATAGAATTTGCCTTTCCCATTTTTCAAAAGAACGCATTTTTTATTCGCCCTGAGTTCGCCGTTTTCTTTGACCTAACAAACGCGCCTAGCTCCGACGGAAAAATGCTCGGCTTAAACGTAAAATTGCATTTTGGTTCGCTAAAACGCGCTGGAGATTTTGCCTTTAGAACTTACGGATATGCAAAAAGCGTTTTAGGGGCAACGATGGATGCCACAAATGCGTTTTTTACCGCTCCAGTTGTGCTAGAACTTGGGGGCGCGGGCGGATTTGAGTTTTTGTTTTCCCCAAAACAGTCGTTTTTTAGCGAATTCGGTGGCGGGGCTACGATTGCGTCATTTGGTGAAATCCCTAAAGAAAATATTGCAAATGGAAGTTTTTCGGGAGCATACGTTAGTTTAACGCTCGGAATGAAACATTACTTTGGAAATTAAGTTATTATGGAAGAAAAATACACGCAAGGCTATACAGTTCAGTCGCATTTTATTGATGGTGCGTGCCGTTTTACGCTGATTGGTATGGTGGCAAAGGCGCAAGATTTGGTTTCTTTTCATTTTGGGGAACACGCACTTTCGATTCCCCACATGAATCGGCGGGGGCAAACTTGGGTGGTTTCTAAGCAGCACTTTGAAATTGCCGAATATCCGCTTTGGCGAGACGAACTTGCGTTGCAATCTTGGCTTGAGCCGATAAAAGGACCATTTGTTTATTACGATTTTGCATTTTCTTTTGTACAAAATGGGAAAAAACTTAGCGCAACGCAAAAAATTGAAAACGCACCAATTACAAACGAAACTCCGCTTGAGCCATTTTTAAAAGCGAACTCTTTGTGGCTTGTCCTTGATTCTGAAAAATTGCGTCCCGTAAAGCCTTCGGGTTTTGAATTTGACAATTTTGGAACGAGTGAAGAGCAAACTTTTCCTCAAAAGTTTCCAAAAATCAATCTTCCAGAAAAATGGCAAGTGGAATCAGAATTTTCTCCACTACTCCCTGACATTGATTTGAATGGGCACGTAAACAATATAGTTTATGTGTCTTATATTTTGTCTTTTTTGCCACAAAAAGTGCAAAATGGAATGTTAGTCAAAACCCTAGACACCCATTACATTTCAAGTGCGCATATAAGTGATAGGCTAATTTGCCGAAGTTCGATTGTAGAAAATGACGGGGATGCTCCAAGCGATTCAATTTGTGTTGTTCACAGCATTATTAGAAGCGATTTGAGCGAAGTGTTTCGCGCAAAAACACTTTGGCTTCCGCAAAATCAGCTTTCGCGCGAATTTGTTGTGTAAATCGTAGGAGGGGACACAGAAAGTATACAAGTGTTTTTGCGTGGTAGCGTGTTATTTCTTGAGCAATAGGCTTCTTTGCTAAGCGTTGCTAGGGGCTTTATCCGCGAAACATCTATGTTTTCTAAAAAGTTTACATAGATTCTTCAATGCGTTCAGAATGACGGGCAAATTTCTGTAATTTTGCGGAATCCCCAAAAAGTCATCTTTTGCATTTTGGGGATTCCGCTTTTTTTTATATTTTAAATGTTACGTGGTAAACGGGTTCTAAACTTACGCAATCTATGCTGCAAAGTTCCGTTTTTCCTTTAAAGTCTGGCCATTGTTCAAGGTAAGTGGTATTTTTTGCGCTTTCGGGAAGGGCGTCAACTACGAGCGTAAAGTTTTTTGCTTCCCTGCCAAAACGCCGCAATCCGATTTTCCATTCGTGAGCAGGACCTGTGTAAATGTCATCAGCAACGAGTTTTCCGTCTAAGAAAAGCCGAGCTCCAGTGCCACTGTAATGTAGGACTAAAACTTGGTCTTGCAAAATGCCAAAATGGTCGTTTTGCCAATCGCCAATTTGGATTTGACATTCAACTTTTTGGCAATCCGCATTTTGTACGCGCGGAGTGCAAGAAACTTCTTTTGGAAGGCTTGCCGTATATTCGTAAACGTCAAAAATATTCTCTTGACTGCAGCGAAAGCCAGCAGGTGTAGTAATACGACCTATATAGTTTAACACTTTAAATTTTGGTCTTGAAAAAGTTTCCAAATGAATCAAAACGGAATCAGATAAGTTTTCTGAATAAATTACGCCGTCAGAAACAAAAAGGAATTCTTTGCCTTTCCCACTAGAAACCTTCACTGAATTAAGAGAATCAGAATAAGAAAGAGCATTATTATCAGATAGATGTTCACTGTTTCGGTAATAGTACAAACCTCGTCCATGTAGAGAGCAAAGCGGAACTCTGTCTGGTTCAAATTTGCATGGAACACAATGACCACCATCCCCTCGTACAAAAAAAGATTCGCCATTTTGCACATTTCCGATAAAACAATCATTTGTCAATTTTAACTCGTTTAGAGTGTCCAAACTAACATCGTAGTGGTCGAGCATTTCATTTCTGCGCTGATAATTGTTTACAAAAAGGTAAAATGAGCCAGTTTTTTTGTTATAGCGGACTGCGTAGCGCAAATCCTTAAAATTGTCTGGATTTTGCGGATTTTCTTTGGGAATAAAAGTGTCCATTTCCGCAAGTTCTTCGCCATAATCGTGGAGAAACATCGCTATGCGGCGCAAGTGGCGATACGACTGATTTGCGTATCCGTATTCGCCAAGCGGTGCGCGGAAATCGTAATTTTTTTCGGGCAAACTGCAAAATGAACCTGTTTCGGTTGTTTCTTGTAGACTTGTCAATTTTCCATCTGGATTTGTGCCGCCGTGGTACATATAATAGCCTAAAAGTGAGCAGCCGCTTCCTAACTTTGCAATGCTCATGGCTTCTATGTCTTTTGCAGTTGCGACTGGGCGTCTTTTGTATGTTACCTGAAGTCCGCCGCCCAATTCTGCGGTCAAATATGGGAATTTTTCAATGTCAAATGTTATTCCCTCGCCAAGACCAAAATCTGAGCCGATTGCGTGGTCATTTCTTTGCAAAGTAAATACAAAATTTCCGCTCGGTTCAATTTCTGTAATGCGCGAGTCCCACGGAGCGTCGCAATAACCGCCCATCACGGGAAGAAGGCCGCCCGTAACCGCTCCACCCCAACCTGTTGCGGTGTACAAAGGAACGTCAAAGCCTATATCTTTTGCCATTTTTGTGAGTGTGCGCATATGTTCTTCGCCCGCTTCGCCAGAAAGTCCGCCACAATGTCCGTATTCATTTTCAATTTGAACGCCGATTATAGGGCCGCCATCTTTTAAAAGAAGTCCTTTTACCTGCTCAAAAATTTGTTTGTAGAATTTTTCAACGTAGGAAAAATATTCGTTGTTGTTTGTGCGAACAGTATCTTTGCAATGTTCCAAGAGCCAGTCGGGGAAGCCACCGTTTCTTACTTCTGCGTGACTCCACGGACCAATCCGCAAAATCATATAAAGTCCAGCTTCTTTTATTCGCTCAACAAAAGTGCGCAAATCGCGCTGCCCTGTCCAATCCCATTCGTTTTCAATTTCTTCATGATGAATCCAAATCACGTAAGAAGAAACAATGTCTACCCCACCCGCTTTCATTTTTAGGAGAGCTTCTTTCCAGTATGGCTCGGGATAGCGGGAATAATGGATTTCGCCCATAACAGGAAACCACCGTTTGTTATCCTTAAAAAGACTTTTGTTATCAAAACTGAATTTTGTCATTTTTCCTCCGAATTGACTTGATATTTGACACGTGTTGATTCTAAATCTTAAAAAACAGGAGGATTTTGCCTCCTGCTTTAGTTTTTTTGCTACTTTATTCTTTTACAGCCGCAGTTCCCATGCTTACCATCATTGAACGTTGCGTAAAGATAAAGAAGATTACAAATGGAATTGCGACAATCAAGGAACCAGCCGCAAAGTTTGTAAATTCATTCTTTTTATCAGAAACAAAACTGAAAAGTCCTAATGCCAACGTTTGTTTTGCGGGGGAGCGTAACACCATTTTTGGGAAAATAAAGTCCATCCATGGTCCTGTAAAGCTAGAAATTCCCAAAAATGTGATAATTGGTTTTGTTACTGGCAAAATTATTGTTGCAAAAATTCGCAAATGGCTTGCGCCGTCAATGCGGGCAGCTTCGTCAAGATTTTTGCTTACGGTATCCATATAGCTTTTTACCATCCAAGTGTTGTAAGGAATATTTCCTGCAACATAAACCAAAACTAAGCCCCACAAAGTATCAAGTCCGCCTAAACGCCACAAAATAACGTAAATCGCAATCATTCCAACAAATGAAGGGAAAACTTGAAGAACTAAAAGGCTCATCATTAAGGTCTTTTTGAAAACAAACTTAAATCGTGAAAAAACGTATGCACTCAATGCAGAAATAATAACCGTAAGAACCGCCGTCCACAGCGAAATAATTAAGGTGTTTTTAAACCAATTCCAATAATCAGTTTCCTTAAAAAGATACAAAAAGTGCTTTAGCGTAACACCATCTGCAAAAGGAATTATGCTCAAGCCTTGCATATTGTTTGATGGACTAAATGCACCACTAACAACATAAACCAATGGGTAAAACACAAAAAATGAAATTAAAATAAACAAAATGTAAATAAGACTTTTGTTTAAAATTTCTGTAACATGATATGCTTTTCTTTTCATACTTCGCCTTCCTTGTAAGCCTTTGTCTGCATAAACTGATAAATTGCAAATGGAGCTAAGACAACAAAAATCAAAACTGCAATTACAGAAGCGTAATCGTAACGTTGCAATGTTATGGTCAATTTGTAAATCCAAGTTACCAAAATATCAGTTGCACCCGCACTTGTAATGGTGGAGTCCGCAACTGTTGGCGCACCGCCTGTAAGGAAGTAGATGATTCCAAAGTTGTTTATGTTGTGAGTAAAACTCATAATAATAAGTGGCATTGTTTGGTACAAAACTAAAGGCAAAGTTATGTGCCGCAAAATCTGAGGCCCATTTGCGCCGTCAATTTTTGCCGCTTCGTACAAATCTTGAGAAATTGCCGTCATTGTTCCCATAGTGAGCATCATAAAGTAGCCAAAGCCACTCCAAAGGTTAATCACAATACACATAATTTGGGCAAGAGTTGCGTCTGAAAGCCAAGGAATTACTTGTCCGTTTGTAAGGATTCCCAGTGCCTGAAGTGTTTTGTTCACCGTTCCAAAAGAGCCGTTTAACATATTTTTCCAAACAAGCATCGTTATAACGCCAGGAACTGCATACGGCAAAATAAAAATAAAGCGGAAAACGCTAGCTCCTTTTATGCCACTTTCTTTAAGCTGAACGGCGACTAAAAGTCCTCCAAAATAGCAGGTGAATGTTGAAAGAATCGCCCAAATCAAAGTCCACACAGCAATGCGGGCAAATCCGCTTGACCAAGAGTTTCCTCCCGTGAACAAATCTTTAAAGTTTGAAAATCCAACCCAATCAACTTTATTTTTTGGCGGAATGTGAGAAACATTGTAATTTGTAAACGCGACCAAAATGCTAAACACAAGCGGAACTACCACGAACACCAAAAGCATAAGCACACAAGGAGTAAGTCCCGCAAGCGGAAATGCACGATTTCCTAATTCAGAAAGAGATGCCTTTTGGGACATAAATCTTTTTGTTCGGCAATATTCCCGATATGATTTTTGCGCTCCGCGAACCGAAATAACATACACGGCGACAAATACGGAAAATACGGCAAGTACCAAAATTCCATCGATAAGCATATGTACGGAATTGGGATGCTCTTTTACGGGCAAAGACCAAATATCAGAGTCGATTTTTGGACCGAGTGTAATAAGATTTACAACTTTTTTACAAGTAAATGGTAAAAAGCACAAAAATGCAATTTCTACAAGCGCGTACAATGCACCTTTTAGATATTCCTTTAGGAACAAAATATGGGAAAGTCCCATAAAGCAGCACGAGGTAACAAGCACTTTTTTTTGTGAAGTTCCATCAGCTTCTATCTGCATAAGACACCTCTTTTGTGTGTTTTCGAAAATTCCATAAAAAAGGCAGACAAGTCAAATTTGTCTGCCAAAACAACTATCGTCTAGGCTAAATCAGCGTAGTAAGAAAAGTTTTAGTCGCAAAATTGAATTTAGCCTTTTAAAAACTTAGGGCAGCTTACCTCTAAAATAGCAATTTTAAAGTTTCACTTATCCCTTTATTTTCCTAAAATTGCAGAGTTGCAAGCGTCAAGTTCAGCTTTTACACTCGCTCCGTCCCAAATATTCTTTGAAGCATTATTCATTGCGTCCCAGAACGCGCTCATTGCTGGAATTGAAGGCATTGGGAATGCGTAATCAAGCTGAGTTAAGAAACCTGGCATATATTTGCTGTCAACTGAGGTGTCAATAGAAGGCATTGCTCCTGTAAAGCTAAAGCGCAACTGTTGCATTTCTGGAGTGAGCAAGAAGCGGGCAAAATCAGAAGCTTCTTCTGGATAATTAGAATAGGCACTAACAAACATTGCACGTGTTCCGCTGAATGAAGAAGATGGAGTTGTGTCTCCTGGCAAAGCTGGAAGCGGTGCAACACCAAAATCAATTCCTGCATCTTCAAATGGTTTTATGTTCCACAAACCAGTGATGTGCATTGCAGCATTTCCAGACTGGAATTCTGCGTCAACATTTCCTGTGCTTAAGTCGGCAGCAGGTACGTCTAATGCTGGGCGAAGATTCTGGAAGAAAGTCATTCCATTTACGGCATCTGCGTTGTTAAGATTTGTGCTAGAAGTGTCTGTCCCACTTGCACCAAATAGGCGGTTGCCATTTGCTGTTGTGAATACAATTGTATAGTAAGCGTTTCCAACGTCCATTACAAATCCGCGTTTTCCAGGATTTTTTGAATTGAAGTCGATTGTCCAAGCACGAAGGTCGTCCCAAGTTTTTGGCAATTCACTTTCGCTGATAAGTGATTTATTGTAGAAAAGTGCATAAGTTTCTGCGCTTACAGGGTAGCCGTACATTTTTCCGTCATAAGTCAAAGCCTGAGAACAAGCTCCCAAAACCGCATTTTTTACGCCAGCGGCATCTTTTGTTTCAAGAACATGTCCGCCACTTACCAATTCGCCCAATTTATCATGCGGGGCGGCAAACAAATCAGGTCCAACTCCAGCAGGACCGTCTAATGCAACTTGACCTGTGGCATCTCCCAATTCAACATTGATAAATTCAACTTTTACATTTGGATGTTGCCGTGTGTAAGCTTCGCCCGCAGCCTTTATAAAAGCATCTGGACCGCTCAAAGATTCCCAAACTTTTAATGTTACTGTTGATGAACTACTCTTGCCTTCTGTTTCTTTTTTTGAACAACTTGTAAAAACACAACCTAAAGCTACAGCAGAAAGAGCGACTGTAACAGTCAACAATTTTTTATTCATTTCTTTCCTCCTTGAATGAATACCGTTCATTGAAAAAATTGTAACACGTGTTGATAAAAACTGTCAAATTCTTTTTTAAAGATTTTCAGAAAAGGCAAAGAAAACCGTCCGATTGCAGGAGGTTAGGTCAATCGGACGGCAAAGGAGGTAGAAAACAGGCAGTTTATGGAAAACTACTTTGCTTGCCCGTAGTAAGCATTAGGTCCGTGTTTGCGTTGATAATGCTTTTCTACTATATATTCAGGGAGACTTTGCGCTCCCGGGGCAATCTGAATTGTATTTAATGCCATGTGGCAAACTTCTTCTAAAACAGCCGCGTTGTAAACGGCTTTATCAGCGGTGTTTCCCCAACAAAATGGTCCGTGTCCGCCAACAAGCACCATATTCACTTCAGCAGGATTAAGATTATTTTCAGAAAAATGCTTAACGATTAGATTTCCTGTTTCTTTTTCATAATCGTTTTGTACTGCCTCGCGCGAAAGATATGGTGTACAAGGAACTGGCGTTTGTATGTGGTCTGCGTGCGTTGTTCCAAAAAGTGGCACAGATTTTAAAGCTTGCGCCCAACTAACCGCAAAAGTTGAGTGCGTGTGAATAATGCCATTTATTTCATTTCCTAAAGAAACGGCAAATTCCTTGTAAAGAACAGCATGAGTCGGTGTATCGCTAGAAGGTCGCAATTTTCCTTCAACGACTTTTCCTTCAAGGTCAACAATCACCATGCTGTCAACAGTCAATTCTGGATACGGAACTCCGCTTGGCTTGATTGCAAAAACGCCAGCGGCTTTGTCAAAAGCACTCACGTTTCCCCACGTGTAAAGTGCAAGATGTTGTGCGGGGATTTGCATATTTGCTTCGTAAGCTTGTTCTTTTATTGTTTGATAATTTGCCATTTTTTGCTCCTTAGTCAAGATTTTCTACAGCGGCGCGTTCAACGCTCAAGCCTTTTTTGTAATTTTCAAAGAATCGGTTAAATCCTTCAACATCTTCGGCGGTTGGCTCAACGGTTTTTACTTTTGCAGAAGCAAAAACTTTTTCTTGAAGCCACAAAGCAAGGTCTTGTTTGTTGCCATTTACTCGGTAAGATGCCAAAATCGCCATTCCCCAAGGACCACCCTCGCCCGCTGTACTTAACGCGCTAACTGGAGTGTGCATTGCACTTGCCATAAATGGTAAGCCCACGTTTTCTGCCTTAAAAAATCCGCCGTGTCCTGTTAAGCGGTCAATTTTAACTTGTTCTTTGTCAAACAAAATGTCCATTCCTGCACGTAATGCGCCTAAAGCGGTAAAAAGTTGCGCTCGCATAAAATTTGCCAGTGTGAATTTTGCATTTTGCGTGCGGACAAAAAGCGGTCTGCCCGAAGCAAAACCCGTAATGCTTTCGCCCGAAATATAATTGTAAGGAATTAGACCGCCGCAATCCTTATCGCCATTAAGCGCAATCGAAAGTAATTTTTCGTACAAATCGCCTTTTGAAAATTCAGCTCCCATCAAACTTGCAGCTTCACCGAACAATTTTATCCATTTGTCATACTCGCCAGTGCAATTGTTTGCGTGAGCCATTGCCGCAGGTTTTCCGTCGGGAGTTGCAACAATGTCAATCAATCCATTGTAAGAGGCAGAAAGGGCTTTTTCCAAAACGACCATTGCAAACACCGAAGTTCCAGCGGAAACATTTCCTGTTCGGGGGGAAACAGAATTTGTGGCAACCATTCCAGTTCCTGCATCTCCTTCTGGAGGAGCGAGTGGAACGCCGTCTTCCAAAAGGCCGTCTTTGTCTAGCCAAGCAGCACCTTCTTTTGTAAGAGTTCCCGCATCAAGCCCCGCAGAAAGACATTCGGGGAGCAAATCTGTTAATTTCCAAGAGAAATTTTTATCTTTTCCAAGAGAATCAAATGCGGAAATCATTTTGGTGTCATAATTTCCAGTTGAAGCGTCTACGGGGAACATTCCGCTGGCATCTCCAACACCCAAAACTTTTTTGCCTGTAAGCTTCCAGTGAACATAGCCCGCTAAAGTTGTAAAAAATGCCGCATCTTTTACGTGAGGTTCTTCATTCAAAATCGCCTGATACAAATGCGCAATGCTCCAACGTTCTGGAATGGGATAATTAAAAAGCTCTGACAATTGTTTTGAAGCTTCGCCCGTAATGGTGTTTCGCCAAGTTCTAAACGGAACAAGCTGATTGTCATTTTTATCAAAAACAAGATAGCCGTGCATCATTGCGCTAACGCCGAGAGCTTTTAGTTTTTTCAGCGTAACACCATATTTGTTTTTGGCATCGGAACGCATTTCGCTAAATGCAGTAGAAATTCCTGTGTGGATTTCTTCAAGGGAATAAGTCCAAACTCCGTCAACAAGCGAATTTTCCCAATCAAAAGCACCGCTCGCTATTGGATTATGATTTGAATCAATTAAAACCGCTTTAATTCTAGTTGAACCGAATTCAATTCCCAAGATTGCATTTCCTTCGGTAATTTCTTGCGCAATTTTCTGAATATTTTGCTCGTTTGCCATATTTACCCTCGCATTTGAAACTTTCTCTATTATCACCCCAAAACAAAAATAATGCAAGTGTTTATTTAATTTTTTTGTTTTATATCAAAAAAAACTGATACAGTACATATAACGCGCAAAGTTTTACGGTTCAAGGCGACTGTTTTGTAGCAAAATGTAAGAAAGTCCATTTTCTTCGTATTGGTGGAATGTGCCGATTACTGTTATTTCTGAATAAGGGGCGGGATAATTTTCTGGATATTTGGGATTGTCTTTTAGCCTAAATTCAAGACCTTGTGCGCAACAAGCGGTGGCATCTTGAACAATGCAAGTAAACACTCGTTTTTGTTCGTATTCAAATACGGTAAAAGTTCCGCGCATTTTTATTTGTTTGCCTTCGTAGGATTCTGGATTTACGAGCATATCAAAAACTTTTGCGTAAACCATTGTGGAACTCATTTTTGTTAAATCGACTGAATTTTTTGTTCCTTGAGATAAACTCGGTGTAAGTGCTAAACAAAACGCGGCAAGCGCAAAGATAAATCGTTTTTTCATAAAATCCCCTATTTAATTTTGGAAAGTGCAGAAGCTATTGCAAAGACAATTATGTCAATCGCAACAATTGTTGCACCGACTGGTGTCCCCGCAAGGATTGAACTTAACATTCCTACAAGTGCGCAAAAAACGGAAATCAGTGCAGAAAAAATTGTTACCGATTTAAAACTTTTGCACAAACGCATTGCACTCATCGCGGGAAAAATCACGAGTGCGCTAATCAAAAGTGAGCCGACCAAATTCATTGCGAGTACGATAATTACGGCGATTACGATTGCCAATAGCAAATTGTAAAAATCAGTTTTTACACCGATTGCCTTTGCAAAAGTTTCGTCAAATGTAACGGCAAACAACTTGTTGTAACACAAAACAAATGTTGCTACAACAAAAAGACTCAAAATCACACTTGCGACAACTTCGGCTTTTGTGAGCGTAAGAATTGAAGTTGAACCAAAAAGCGTACTGCAAACATCGCCCGAAAGATTCGCAGACGGCGCAAAAAGATTCATCAAAAGATAGCCCACCGCAAGCGAGCCAACGGAAATCATCGCGATTGCCGCGTCTCCTTTAATTTTGCGTTTTTGTCCGCCCCGCAAAAGTAGGATTGCGCAAACAATTGTTGCGGGCAAAATTAAAGTCATTTTATTTGTCAACTTAAAAACGGCGGCAAAAGCCATTGCGCCAAATGCAACGTGACTTAAGCCGTCCCCAATGTAAGAAAATCGGCGCAAAACGAGTGTTACCCCCAAAAGCGAAGAGCAAAGCGCAATCAAAGTTCCCGCAATAAGTGCGTACTGCACAAATGGAAAAGTCAAATATTCAAAAAGGAGTTCAAGCATTTTTCCCCCTAAGTAATTGTTGTCCGCGTTCAGTGCGCAAAAAATCCTCCCGCGCACCAAAAAACCGAAATTTGCCGAGCGAAAGAATGTGGCTTGCATAACGAATCGCGCTCATATCGTGCGTAATCATTATGATTGTCGTTCCTTCTTTATTAAAGCGGCGAACAAAATCGTAAAGTTCTTCTGTTACGATTGGGTCTAATCCCGAAACTGGCTCGTCTAAAACTAAAAGATTTTGTGTGGCGCACAAAGCACGGGCAAGCAAAACTCTCTGCTGCTGACCGCCACTTAATTCGCGGTAACTGCGTTTTGCAAATTGCTCAATTTCAAGCCGAGCCATATTTTCTTTTGCGCGAGTTTTTTCTTGTGTGCGGTAAAACGGAAGGAATCGCATTCTGTTTTGGCAACCGCTTAAAACAATTTCTTCAACCGTGGCAGGGAAATCTTTTTGAATTGCAGTTTGTTGTGGCAAATAACCAACTTCACTTGAATCGAAATTGCGCGTAAGAGTTCCCGCAAGTGGCTTTTGTAATTTTAAAAGCGTTTTTATGAGTGTGGATTTTCCCGCTCCGTTTTCTCCTAAAATGCACAAATAATCGCCTGAGTTTACAGAAAAAGAAATGTTGTTTGCAATGCCCGACCCTTCATAGCCCACGGTTAAATTTTCGCATTTTAGAATCACTTTAACGCCGCCTTTAATACGTCAAGATTTTTTTCCATAATTGTTAAATATGTTGCACCGTTTGCAATGTCTGTTTTTGTTACAGATTGCATTGAATCAAGTGTAAGAATTTTTGCATTTTTGGATTTTGTATTTTGAATGATTGTCTGCGCGATTTTTCCATCGCCACTTTCAATTTTAAAAACAACTGGTAAAGAAAGCTCGTCAACTTTGTTAGACAAAAATGCAATCGTTTTAAAACTTGCTTCTGTTTCGGCAGAACAACCCACAAAGGCTGCGTAATATTTTAAAGCGTAATCATCGGCAAGGTAGCGAAAAGGAAAACGGTCGCCAAACAAAATTGTTTTGTTCGCGCTAGAAAAAATTGCATCATAATACTCAGCGTCAAGCGCAGAAAGTTTTTCAAGATAAGACGAAACATTTGCGCGGTAAAAATCCGCATTTTTTGAATCAAACGCGCAAAGAATTTCTGCAATTTGCGCACAAATAATTTGCGCGTTTTTTACACTAAGCCACACGTGTTCATCGTATTCAATTTCCTCTTCGTCCTCAGATTCTTCACTTTCTTCTTGCATTCCTTCTACGAGTTCTTCTTCTTTTACTTTTTCGCCTAACAGACTAAGCAAGTTTACGACAATCATATTTTTGTTTTTTGCGGATTTTAAGGCATTGCGCACCCAATCGTCGCTTTCTCCGCCCACATACACAAAAATGTCCGCGCTAGAAAGTTTTGCCATACTTTGCACAGAAGGCTGATACGAATGTAAATCCACGCCAGTGTCAAGCAAAAGCGTTATTTCAACATTTTCAGTTTTGCCGACAATTTCTCGCACCCAATCATATTCGGGAAAAATTGTTGTAACAATTTTTATTTTTCCGTTTTCATTTTGATTTTTGCTACAAGCTGAAAAAAGCAAAAACGCCATCGCAAAAACAGTTACGATAGAAAACTTTTTCATTTTTTCCCCTCAAGTTTAGATTTGGATTTTTGGCATTTTTCGCAAACACCATAAAACACCGTTCTAAACGGATTTAACGCAAAGCCGTGTTCCCTTTGCAAATGCGCACTAATGCAAGAAAGTTCTTCACATTCCAAGTGAATTAACAAACCGCAAACTTCGCATTTTAAATGGAAATGTTCCTCCACTCCTTCTTCCGCGCAAGATTTTCCAACGTACTCAAAGCAGGCGGCAGAATGTTCGTCAATCACGTATTTTGTTACCACGCCATCGGAAACTAATTTTTCTAAATGTCTGTAAACCGTGGCAATTCCGATTGGTGTTTGTTCAGAATCAAAATGAGAACGCACATCTTCTGCGGTAAAATGTTTTCCCTGAGTTTTTTGCAAATAACCTAAAAGCAATTCCTGTTGCTTAGTTTTGTACGGCGATTTTGTCACAAATCACTTCCTTTTGCAATTTGATAATGATTTTCAAATTATACTGAATGTAACAAAAACGTCAATATGAAA
>CALCEK010000273.1 GCA_937900125.1 uncultured Treponema sp.
GATAAAATAGCGGTACCTACGGCTTGTGGCACTAAACCGCGCATTAAAAGAATTTTCAACTATCTGCGCCTGCATAACACGAATATCATCTGGCAACAAACAATTCAGTGCAAGCGGATATTTGTGCACGGGAATAGAATCTATGGGTGAAAAAAAATTTGCAGCCTGTGCCACTGCATGTACACCAGAATCAGTTCTCCCGCTGCCATACAGTGCAACGGGCTGCTTGTGCAACTTTGCCAATGCCGCTTCAAGTTCTGCCTGCACTGTGCGCACAGGAGCACCGTGTGCACACGTATCTTGCCGCTGCCATCCGCAAAAGTGCGTTCCATCGTAGGAAAGAGTAAGGAGAATATTCCTCATTCTTCAAAATCTTCTATGTCTGGCATATTGGCATTTGCCAAATCTTTGGAAATTCTATCGTACAGGTTGCGTGAATGTTCAAGCAGTGGCCCCGGCTTTTCTTTTGAAGATTTTCCTAAGCCAAAAATACGCGCAATGGCACGCTTATATTCATCAAGCTTTTTAAGCCGTTGTTGTTCATCTTCACGCTGCCCATATTTATATTCCAACAGCCCACATAAATACACCACGCCATCATAGCCATAATTTTTATCCATATCAGGACCAAAATTTAAGATTGTTTCAATGGATTCAACTCGTGCTAACTCGTTTGCAAGTGTTTGCTGGTAAAAAAATAAAGCTTTGCGATAAAAAACTTCGGCAATATAGGCATAATTGTACCCAGGACAAACTTTATCAAGTTCTTTACAAAGCCAAGCAAGGCGCAAAGAAATCATTCCACGTTTAAAAGTCGGCGCATAAGCCACATCAACTTCTTCATAAGTTAAAAGTGCCAAATAATACATTGCGCAACCATCAAAAAGCGTCCGCTCATGGCGCAAATCGTAATAAGGAAAAACCGTTTCAACTGATTTTTTCCTTTTATCTTGCGAGTTCATAATGCGTTCAATGCTACTTTTGTCTTTTACATCGTTAAAATCTTTCCATAAAAATCCTGTGTTGCACCTAGGACAACAACCAATGTCATACAAAAGCGGGTACACTTGCCCAAATTTTTTTGAAGGCTCAAAGTTTCGGTGCAATTCGTCAGTCAAATCGCCTGCAATCATTCTGCCCCCGCCCTTGTGCATAACTTCTTGGCTGAATTGTTTGCCGCACACAGGACAAATAATTTTTTCCTTTGCCCAATATGTGATAGACGGGGATTTTTCATTTGATTCTTTTTGAGTTTTTGCCATAATTCAACCTCGCTCTATAATTGCGTATGCCAACGCATATTCTTTTTCGTGGCTTAATGAAAGATGCACTTTGCAATTTTTTGTACACCTTTTAAATAATTCCTCTTGAACTTTGTTTTGAGTTTTTAGATTCGGTTTTCCTAAATCATCTTTTTGAACAAACACATCTTTTAAGGAAAAATCAATAAATCCCGTACCCAATGCTTTAAAAAATGCCTCTTTTGCTGCAAAACGGGCAGCATAATATTCGCACAAACGATTTTCCGACGCACTTTGCCCGCTAAACATTTCTTTTTCATTAAAAAATCGGTTTATCATTTCGGGATTTGAAACCCACCGCTTAAACCGAGAAATTTTTGCTATATCGCACCCGATTCCATAAATCATTCTGCGTCCCCGCCCCCTATTTCTCCCGCATTTTCTTCTACACGTTCAAGAACTTCGGGTTCTGGAAACAAAACAGAAAGTTCTACAGTTTGAACAGATTGTTCTACAAGTTCCGTTTTATTTGGAATTACAAGCGTTACAGGCAGCGTAAAAAGTCCCGTTTTTTGCAAATTGGCGCAATTAACACGCGCTAAAATGTTTTCTTTGCTAAGTTTTTCCATCTGTAAAACAGTTCCTTTTAAGGTAACATCAATGTAAAAAGGACCATTTACAATTTCAGCTCCATTTAAGTTTGTGTATGCGATTTGAATTTTTTCAAAATTTTTTGTCGTAATTGCCTCAGAAATGTTAACAGAAGCATTTACATTTGTTTGACTATCCATTTTTACAAGTGAATTTCGGTTCACTGGGAAAATTTCTTTTTCAATTGATTCTGAAAGTCCAGAAATGGGAAGTTCTGTCGTGGGAATCGAATCAAGGGATTCCACAATACTTTTTGGACCTTCAACATAAATAGTTTCTGGCTCTAATTTAATAGAAGAAACTTCATAGCCATAAAGCACCTCCCCAGAAATTGAAGGTTTTAGCGGCACATAGCGAAAAATTGACTCTTCCACATTTAAAGAAATTGACTCAGGATTTACGGTGATTTCTAGCGGTTCCATAAGCAAAAGCCTATCCGCTGGAGTGACCAAAACGGGAAACTGAAATTTGCCTTCTTTTGTCTGCGCACTTAAATCAACGCAAGCAACAAAATCGTTTTCCGAAACAGAAGCCAATTGCTCTGTGCGGGCGCGGACAGAAACTTTTACAGTTTTAATCCGATTCACATTTGTGGCGGCGGTCATTGAACCATTTTCTACAATAGATAGCGGAACGGTAAAAACTTTTCTGTCCAACGTTGACATCTGATAAAAAAAGTAAATTATCAGTGCCAATACAAAACAAACAGCTAGTGCTATCCAATTATCAATTATTTTTTCAAGAAGGCGTTTTTTGTTCATCAATGGTGTCCTCTATGGTCTTTGCATCTGGGGTTAATTCCAAAAGACTTTCCAAAATGCGCGTAAGTTGTTCCATCGTCAAATCATAATGCAGCTTAGAATCATAGGCAAGGCTGATTGCGCCAGTTTCTTCGCTCACAACAAGGACAACGCTATCGCTCTGCTCTGAAAGTCCAAGGGCGGCTCTGTGGCGCGTTCCAAATGTCTTTTTAATGTCGTACTGTTCACTTAAAGGCAAAACACAACCTGCGGCAACAAGTTTTCCATCTTGAATAAAACACGCCCCATCGTGGAGCGGAGTATCATGACCAAAAATTGTTACCAAAAGACTTGTTGAAAGGTCGGCATTTATTTTTGTTCCCTGATTTATGATATTGTCCAATTTAGTGCGACGCAAAAATACAGCCAACATTCCGCGTTTTTGTTGAGAAAGTTGCGTTGCAGCGTACAAAACTTGGTCAACATAAGTGTGTTTTGACCTATTGCCAAAAGAAAACCATTCGGATTGACCTAAACGCAAAAGGATTTTTCTAATCTCAGGCTGAAAAACAATGGCAAATCCGACAACAAGAACTGGTGTTATCATATTTAAAATCCATTTTAATGTCGTCAAATCAAAAATGATAACAACAGCATAGGCAATCGCAATTATTACAGCTGCTTTTAAAACCTGTGCCGAATTTGTGCGGACAATCAATTCGTATGATTTGTACAAAAGAAAAGTCAAAATTCCAATGTCTAAAATAGGACGAATGTATGAATATATTGACAAAAAACCTTCAAAATTATTCATTGAATTCCTCTCTTTTGGGGATTCCGATTTTTTTTAATATTTTAAGACTATCTACAGTTTCTTTTACATCGTGAACGCGCAGTATATTTGCCCCGTTTAACACCGCAAGTATATTTGCTGTAAGCGTTCCGCTAAGACGCTCTTCAACCGCCCGTCCTGTAATTTCTCCGATGCAATTTTTTCTTGAAAGTGCCATAACAACGGGATACTTACCCGCACACAACAAACCGCATTTTTTTATCAATTCGGTGTTTGCCTCTAAGTCCTTTCCAAATCCTATTCCAGGGTCAACAATAATTTTTTTATCTGAAATTCCGTTTTTAAGTGCAAAATTTGCTCGGCTTTCTAAATATTCATTCACTTCCTTAAAAGCGTCTTTGTAAATGGGATTTTTTTGCATTTCTTTGGGATTTCCGCGTTTGTGCATCAAAATGACGGGGAGTTTTTTTTCTGCAATAAAAGGAGCTAACGCCTCATCATCTTCAAATGCCGAAATGTCATTTAAAATGTCAGCACCTTCATTCCATGCGGCTTCCATTACCGCACGACTTCTTGTGTCGATAGAAATTGGAATATTAGAATGTTTGCGGATTTCGTTTACAATTCCTAAAATACGCTTAATTTGTTCAACTTCAGAAACATATTCACTTCCTGGCCTAGAAGATTCCGAGCCAATGTCGATTATATCAGCTCCTTCGTCAATAAGAGAAAGTGCAAGCGAAACTCCGCCCCGACTTTTTTCGTAAAAACTATCTGGGGTGCAATTTACAATTCCCATCACAAAAGCGGGCAAATCTGATTTTATAACTTTATCTGCTAATTGTAATTCCATTTTTTTACATTATGCGCTTTTATTTGAGTTTAGGCAACATCGCACCCTAAAAGTTTTAATGCGCATTTTTCTATATTTTCTGCAGAAAGGCAAGCTTCTTCAAGAAGTTGTTCCCTGCTTCCATTTGAAGGAAAAATATCTGGAAAAGCGCAAATGCCGATGCGTACATTTTTAGAAAAATCGCTTTCCATAATAATTTCCTTAAGATAAATTGAAATTCCGCCCTGCAAAACTCCATCTTCTACAAAAACAATTGCTTTGTAATCTTTTGCAATGCTCAAAAAATATTTTGTATCAAAAGGTTTTAAAAACCTAAGCGTGTACAAATCGCTTTCATAACCGCGCAATAATAAAGCTCTAGCCGCAGTAAGAGTTTCTTTATACATTCCACCTGTACAAACTAATAGTATTTTTTGATTTTCAGTCTGCCGAGTATTTTCAGATTCATTACAGAAATTTGCGTAAATGGCTGGGGCAAATTCTTCGGCTTTTATGTGTAAGCCACGTCCTATTTCTATGGGGCGAGCAAATGATTCTAATTCTGAAGGGCAAGAACTTTTTGGCCAGCGTATACAAACGGGGCTGTTTGCAATATGAATTGCCCAATCAAGCGCAATTTCTAATTCTTTTGCAGAACAAATGCTCAACATCGTCATATTTGGTATGGGACGAATAAGCGCAATGTCAAAAATTCCCTGATGAGTTTCTCCGTCAGAGGGAACAGCTCCCGCCCTATCAAAAACAAAAACAACGTGCCTGTTTTGAAGCGCAATATCTTCTATTATTTGGTCAATCGACCGCTGAATAAATGTTGAATAAATCGCCACAATCGGAATCAAATTTCCTGCGGCAAGCCCCCCTGCAAAAGTTACAGCGTGTTCTTCTGCAATACCAACGTCAAAAAATCGCTCCTTAAAATGCCTAGAAAAAGCATCAAGCCCCGTTCCCTTAGACATTGCCGCCGTAACCGCAACAATTTTTTTGTTTTTTTCGCCAATATTTACAATGCACCTGCTAAAAGCTTCTGTAAAACTTAAAGTATCAAATTTTTCCATAACGCCGTCGCTAATGTTAAATGGACCTACGCCATGAAAAGTTGACGGGTCATTTTCTGCGGGGCTATAGCCTTTTCCTTTTTTTGTTACAATATGAATTACAACGGGTCTAGGCACTTTTTGCACACGTCTTAAGATTATTTCAAGCTGATGAATATTGTGTCCGTTTAAAGGTCCTACATATTCAAATCCAAGGTCAACAAACAAATTATTTGTCAGCAAAAGCCCTTTTAAGCCGCGTTTAAAGCGATAAATAAATTTTCCCAAATGCCGATTCACATACGGAATGTCATCTACCGCTCGGTCAATTTTGTAGCGAAGCCTTTGATACGAACCTGTCATTGTCAATCGGGACAAATATCGCGAAACCGCCCCCGTATTTTTGCTGATTGACATTTGATTGTCATTTACAATAACAATTAAATTCTTTGCAAGTTGCCCTGCACAACTTAACGCTTCGTATGCCATTCCGCCTGTGAGAGCTCCGTCACCGATTACAACCACAACTTTGTCTTTTCGACCTTGCAATCCCCAAGCGGTAAGAAGTCCAAGTGCAGAAGAAATTGAAGAAGATGCGTGACCTGCGTCAAAATAATCATGAGGACTTTCCTTGATTCTTGTAAAACCAGAAATTCCATTTTTTGTTCGCAATGTCGAAAAAGAATCGTAGCGACCAGTAAGCAATTTGTGCGGATAACATTGATGGCTAACGTCCCAAATTATGGCATCCTGCGGACTAGAAAAAACTCTATGCAATGCAATGGTCAATTCAACAACACCAAGATTGCTCGCTAAATGCCCCCCATTTTTTCCAACAACTTCTATTATTTTATTTCGTATTTCACTCGCAAGCAGAGGAAGTTTTTCTTCCGAAAGTTTCTTTACATCTTGCGGTGAATGAATCGACTGCAAAAGCAAATGTATCTCCTTGTGCCAATAGTGATAGTCAAAAAAAAAGCCGGGAATTATCCCGGTCATCATTCAGTGCGTGGACACTCCAAAGAATCATAGTAAATTAAGATTCTTTAGCTTTGAAGGCAAATTTTACTTGCTCTTATGACGATTCCGTCTTAACTTCTTCTTTCGCTTATGTGTCGCTATTTTTGCGCGCTTTCTCTTTTTACCACAAGGCACAATAGAACTCCTCAAAAGTAAGTTTCTTTAATTATGGATTTTTTTTTTGGTAACGTCAAGTGGAAAGTTCTTTCTTTTACAAAAGTTTTAATAGAATTGCATTTAAAAACAATAAACCTTCTTTTGTAAGCGAATAGTTTGTTGTTCCACACCGTGTTTGCCTTAGTGCTTTTTTTTCACGACATAAACTTTCCCAATCACAACATTTTAATCTTGCTTCAAGGTTTCCATTCCAAGGAGCTAATGCCGAAAATCGATTTTTGTATTTTTCTGCGTCAACACCACAAATTGTTCTTAAACCGAGCATTAAAAACTCAAATTCAAGGTCTTTTAAAGAAAGTTTTTCTTCTTTGCGCAAAAGACCAAAATCTTCTATTTTATTGTGTGGCTTTTGCCAAAAATTTGTCCAATAGTTTATGTCAAAAGTATTAGTCCACCTTAAAGCATTCGGAAAATCATAAATCGTGCCAGAAGCACCGCTTCCCACGCCAATATATGATTCTTGCGTCCAATAAGTCATATTGTGAACACTTTCAAAACCGCTAAGACAAAAATTAGAAACCTCATACTGCGTATAACCATTTTTTAAAAGAATGTCGCGACCTAAAAGCCATTCTTCATCCGCTTTATCATAATCAAATTCAAAACCGCCCTTTATTTTTTTTGCCAACGGCGTTTCTTCCTCCACTGTAAGCGTGTATAGTGAAATATGCTGTGGACGATACAAAACAATCTTTTTCAAAGAAGAAATTGCCTCCTCTTTGCTTTGACACGGAAGTCCCGCGATAATGTCTAAGTTTAAAGCATTATTCCATGTTGATTTTATAAGATTTAAAGCGGACAAAATCTGACTTTGCGAACAATTTCGACTAACCGCCTGTAACGCGCTATCATTTAAACTTTGAATTCCAACTGAAAGTCTACTAACACCTGCATTTTTTGCAATAAGCAATTTTTCTTTTGTTAAAGATTCTGGATTTACTTCTAACGTAAGCTCGTTGCTCTTTTGGGGTTCAAGAAAATCCAAAATAAATTTAAGATTATTTTCAGATAGCAAACTTGGTGTTCCGCCGCCAATATAAATTGTTTTCCAGCGGGAAACTTTGTATTTTTCGGCATAAAAAGAAATTTCATTTTTTAACGATTTAATATAATTTTCAGGAACGCCATTTGATGTTTCCCGACTAAAAAAATCGCAATAATCGCACTTTTTTGTACAAAATGGAATATGAATGTAAAGCGAACATTCCATAAAACTAGAAAATTCGAATTTTGCTAAACGGAAAATATTCTATTAAAGCGCGTCCTTTTATTTTGTCAGCAGAAATTGGTCCCCAAATTCTAGAATCAGTTCCGTCAATGCGATTGTCCGCCAAAACAAAATAAAAATCTTTTTCAAGAACCATCTCATTCATATCGCCACACGCCCCCATTCCGTCCCATTCCGCTGGAACAGAATAAATATGCAAATTGTAGGGCTTTTTTGCAAGTTCATATTCGCTTAAATAATGGTCTTCGTCTTTTGGCTTTACATATAACACGTAGTCACGCATATAGATAGTGTCCCCAGGCAAAGCTAAAACGCGACGCAACTGTGCTTTTCCAGTCATATTGTGTGTGTAACCGAATGGGGCATACTTTTGTGCAGTAAAAAATTCTGTAAGCAAATTGACAATATTTTCAAAAAAAGAGGCATGTTTCGCCCAAAATCGAGCGTATGATATCGCAAATTGACCATTTTGAGTATATTGTGGTTGATAATGAAACAGAGGCACTTATTTTAGAGTGCAATTTAATAAAGAAAAATAGACCTAAATTTAATGTTCTTCTAAAA